>NZ_JBBYHS010000048.1:0-1091 GCF_038290035.1 Flavobacterium calami | reverse complement strand
AAAAAAAAGCATAGAATTGGATTCGTATATAGAGCTATTGAAATTAATCCTACCTGAATTTTTGATTGAAAATTTCAATCTAACATCTTTTAAAAACTCAGAAGAAAATCTGCATTTGTATTTTGAAGAGAAATCTACTATTCCAAAAGAATTTGCATCTCTTGAATTGGTATCCAAAGGTTTTTTGGATCAAGTTACCATTCAGGATTTTCCCTTAAGAGGTAAATTGGTCTATTTGCACGTCAAAAGACGTCGCTGGACTCACAAAAGCACTGCGGAAATTATTAAAAGAGATTGGGCTTTAGTAGCCAAAGGAACACGCATGACTCAGGAGTTTGCGACTTTTTTAAAAGAAATTAATCGATAAGAGCGCTACTGATTGTAATACCATTGGACGCTTTTTTGGAGTCAACGGTAAAAAACTTCAAAGACAATATAAAAAACACCTGAGTTCTTTTAGTACCTGGATTCCACGCAAACATGCCCACCAATGGATTATTTACCCTGAAAACATGGGGTCGCATTTATCGATTGACGAAGTAGCTTTGTCCCAAGGAGAACTTTATACTGTTGTCACCAACAAGAAATTCAAAGGAAGGAAAGGCTCTTTAGTGGCTATTATCTCTGGAACTAAAGCAGATCAGGTAATAGAGCATATCAGCAAAATTGACTATAAAAAGAGAGCTTCGGTAAAAGAAATAACACTCGATATGGCTAATTCCATGAAACTGATCTCAAAAAGATGTTTCCCGAAAGCGATACAGGTGACCGATAGGTTTCATGTTCAAAAATTAGCTTTGGACGCATTACAAGAAATCAGGATTAAGCATCGATGGGAAGCCATGGATTTTGAGAATCAATTGATTCTGCAGGCAAAATCAGAAAACAAAACGTACATTCAAGAGCTATTACCCAATGGAGATTCTGTAAAACAGTTATTAGCAAGAAGCAGGTATCTGCTTTATAAATCACGCGAAAAATGGACTGATAGTCAAAAAGAAAGAGCACAAATGGTATTTGAATTATATCCCGATATAAAGCAGGCATATAATCTAAATCAACAACTTCGAGGGATTTACAACAACAATAAT
>NZ_JBBYHS010000047.1:0-1203 GCF_038290035.1 Flavobacterium calami | reverse complement strand
TGTTTTATCGAGTAATGATGCGGATAAAATTTGTAGAATTTCGTAGGTTGAGCGATTGATTTTTAAATCTTTTGCTATTATAGAGACCAAGCAGTAAGTCACAATTGCTACATTAATTTGAATACGAACAGCATTTTCTGTTGTTCCCCAAAAGGTCTTAACTTTTAGGTGCTGTTTTATCCATTTAAAGAACAATTCTACTTGCCATCTTTGTTTGTAGAGTAATGCAATATCTTGAGCTGATAATTCAAAATTATTGGTCAAAAAGACTAACATTTTTTTATTTTCAGTATCGAAAAATTTTACTTTTCGTATCTTTTCTGGATAATCTTTTGAGGTATAAAAACCTTCTATTTTACCGATTTGGTCATATTTAATTCCAGTGGTTTTATCAATTTTTAAAGAATACATTCTTTTAAATTTCACGTTAGATTTTGCTCTAACTACAAAATAAGCATTAGCTTTTGTAATTCGAAAAAGTCGATCATAATCAACATAAGCACGGTCAAAAATATAATAAGCAAATGGTTCATAATCTATTACATCCATTGCCTTAACATCGTGTATATTTGCTTCTGTAATGTGAATAAATACAGGGATTTGCGTGTTAATATCAAAGAGAGTGTGCAATTTTATCCCTGCTTTAGTTTTTCGAAAGTGAGCCCAACAAAATACATTCAAGCATAGATCAATTGTTGAAGAATCAAAAGCATAAATATTGCCTTTTATTTCAAAGGTATCATTGCTTTTTTTATCTTGGGCAATCAATATTAAATGATTGGCAAACTCTTCAAATATTTTATAATTACGATTTTCATTAGCTTTGGATAAATTACTACGAGTTACATTTTTGCCAAATCCTAAATGATATGATTTTGATTGATGTGCTTCTATAACAATTATCAAATCCCTTAAACTTTCTCTTGCTGAAAGTTGACCAAAAATCATACATAATAATTGATTCCAACAAGTAAAATGTTTGACCGATTTATTGCCAGAATATTTACTAGTTAACCTGTCAAAAACACGTTGAGGAAGAAATTCAATCAGTTGAGAAAAGACATATTTACCGTGATTCATATTCGTAATATTGATTTACGAACATAATAATCATTTCAAATCGTCACGCTCTAAAATGACTCTTAAAATACAGATTTACAATAATTTCAAAGAACTTATTTTAATTTTTAGTGGACACTAGTG
>NZ_JBBYHS010000046.1:0-1236 GCF_038290035.1 Flavobacterium calami | reverse complement strand
TGCAACACCAATTACGGTTTATCCTCAGTTGACCGCTACATCAGCATTAACAAGGGAATTGAGTTGTTTACCGGGAACATCAGAAGCCCAGATTACCGTTACGGCTTCGGGAGGCAGAACGTCTTACACGTATGAGGTTTCATCAAATGGAGGTTCTACTTATACTGCTATGGCAAGTAATGTTTATACAGCAGCTTCAGCAGGCACTTATACTTTTAGGGTTACCGATTCAAATACGCCTGGCTGTACAGTAATTACTACCGCTACAGTAAATGCGATCAGCAACCCTACGGTTACGGCCACACAGGTTAATGTAAGCTGTAACGGAGGTACACCAAACGGATCAGTTACTTTGACGGGATCTGGAGGTTCAGGAGGTTATACTTACAGTGATAATGCTACTACAGGCTTTGCAGCGACGGCTAGTTTTACAGGATTAGCAGTAGGTACTTACACATTCTATGTAAAAGACAGTAAAGGTTGTACAGGATCAGTTAATGTTAGTATTACCCAGCCAACCGCTTTGACTACTACAGCATCTGCTACATCATTTACTTGTAATAGTACAACAAATGTTAAGCAGTCGTCCTTGGTTACCGTTGTAGAGCCTACAACAGGAACATCTCCATATACGTATAGCTTTGAAGGAGGTGCTTTTACAGGTACAAGAACTTTCACAGTTTCAGATAATGGTACAGACCAAACTATTGATTATATAGTAAAAGATAATAATGGCTGTACTTTTACAGGATCAGTTACGATCAACAGATTAAACCCACCGGTAATTTCAGCAATCGCGCATACACCGATTTATTGTTCACCGCCGAGCAGTACAACCAGTACGGTTACAGTTTCGAAAACAGCAGGGACAGGAGTTGGCACGGTTACTTATGAAATTACAGCACCGGCTGGTTCAGCAACATCAAATACTACGGGAATCTTCGCAGGATTATCAGGAGGAGTTACTTATAGTTTCAAAGTAACCGATGCAAGCGGCTGTTATGCTACAGGTTCGCATACGGTTCCGGTAGTTACGCCAATTGCAGTGACAGCTACCAAGCAGAATGATGTTTATTGTAATGGAGGATCAACAGGTTCTATCAGATACAATGTAAGCCAGTTTAGTTCTGCTTACAGCTATCAAGTAGGTACAGCAGCAGTAGTTTCAGGACAAACAGCTCCTACATTTACGTTGTCTAATTTGTCAGCAGGTACTTATGATGTTGTTTTCACAGA
>NZ_JBBYHS010000045.1:0-1341 GCF_038290035.1 Flavobacterium calami | reverse complement strand
CTAGTAACAGCCGTTACAAGCGATTTGCGGATTTAGTGGAATTAACGTTTTTAAACACTATTTTCGTTTAGCAGAAAATACTCTGCTTCGTAACCCGCAAACCGCTTGTAGCGTCAGAACGTTGGCAGAAATTATTCGAAAAATCAACAAGAATTAAATTTAATTACAAATGTTAGAAAAAGTGCAATCTAAAAAAGTAGAAAATTTACAAAATTTCTTGTTTGAAAGCTTTGTAAAATCCCTTTTAAAACAAGGAGAAATAACTTTAGATGATTTTAATGACAAAGAAAAGCTGAACAAAAAACTTTTGAAATTAAATGACAAAGCAGATTTTAAAATAGTTATTGACCATAAAACTGACTTACTTGAAACTGCAAGATATTTTCTTAAACAAAAAGAATATAATAAATCAAAACTATTTTACGCAACTTATTTTGAACACGAAATTAATGGTTTAATAATAGAACTTTGTGAAAAGAAAAAAATTGAAAAGAAAACCATTAATGATATAATCAAATCTGTAACTATCATTGGGAAATTCACTTGGTTGCCTTTAATTCTTGGTGCAACAAAAGTTTCAGAAGTTCATAAAAACATAATTTTAAGAACCGCAGACGAGAGAAACGCATATGTTCATTATAAATACAATCCAGAAGAAGACGAAAATGAAAATGAAGAAAAAGAGTCAAAAATAATTAAGGAATTTCAAAGAATAGAATCAACTATCACGTACATCAAAAAGTATAAAAGTAAAAATATATTTAATGGAAATAAAACACGAATTGAAAACTTAATAAGAAAACCGAATAAAAAATTATAACTTCTGCCAACAGCCGTTACACGAGATTTGGGCATTTGGCTGAATTTAAAGATGGTTTTGTATTTGGAAAATTTGTGTTTAACCAAAAAACCTCGCATCTTTAATCCCAAACCTCGTGTAGCGCCAGAACGTTATACCTGATTGCTCCTTGGACGGGACTCAAATGCTGAAAATAGATAATCTGAAAATTGGAAGTTAATAATTGCCCATAAACCGAACTGAAAGCATAACCGAACTTTGCGCATAGCTGACCTAAATCGAAAAAAATGGAATTTAGTTGAAGTGGACAAGCGAAACGGAAATCACTTTGCGGACAATTGAATATCGAATTTTATTGTTGAGTTTAATTGAAATTTGCAACGTGGAAAAATATCAGAAAAGTAAATTGGAAGACGGATAAACTTTGCGCAATAGGAATCGAATATTGAAACGTCTAATCTTTGGTGCTCAACAAACGTGTCGCAACCAGGTATAACAGCCGTTTGGCAAGATTGCGAATTTTGTAGTAAATTTACATCTAC
>NZ_JBBYHS010000044.1:0-1429 GCF_038290035.1 Flavobacterium calami | reverse complement strand
AAACAAAATAAGTAGAGATGTTGACAGCGTTAGTTTCTTTTTCATTTTGTCTTTTGTTTTTCTGATAATTAAAGTATTATTCAGGATTTTTACGCATTCTATATTATGGCTAGTAACGTTCTGGTACTACAGCGGGTTTGGGACTAAATTAAGCCCATTCTTCGGATTTGCCAAATCATCACAAATACAAAACCAACTTTCCATTAAGCCTATTGCCCAAATCCGTTGTAGTAGCTGTTAGCAGGCGTTATTCTTCTTCTTCGATTATGCTTGTTAACCGCTCTTTTGTTAAGTCGTTAAGTTTATTTTGCGATATAAAATGTAGAGATAAATTGTCAAGTTTTATGTGTTTAAGCTGTTTAGGTGTTTCTTTCAGTTTTGCGATTTCAAATAAGTTATATTTATCTTCGGGAAGAACAATTATTAGAATTGGTTTTACCGATTTCTGCATTGTTTCCTGATAGAAACCTTTAGCAATTTCAAGTCGGATTAAAGTTTCTCTAATGTACTGTGAATTAACGCCATTAGGGTAATATTTAATTTCAATGATTTTGTCTGTGTCAAGTTTAAGAGGTGCATTTAGTATAATGTCATATTCAAAATGCTTTAAACGATAGTTTGTCAAAACACGATACTTGTCAGAAAAGAAGAGTTTTAATTTATCGGAAATTGTTTGTTCAACTTGTAGATAGGATTTTATAAATTGTTCTTTAGTATTTGCTTCAGTCTTTGGCTCGGTTGGTTGCGTTTGTTCGTCAACTGTTTGTTCATATTCTGTTTCAGCTTTATCAACTACTTCTTTTTCAGATAGTTTTTCTAATTCTTTTTGAAGCTTTTTGTTTGTTAGTTCATCTCTTTCATCTAGAAGTCTTTGCTTTTTTAGCCAACGAATAAGTCCAATAATTAAACTTGTTAAGCCAAGCAAAAAAAGAATAAGAGATACCCAAGGAATAATGCACAACAAAAGGCTTACTTGTCCTTGTCTAGTGATAATAATAGTTTTTGCTGTTTCAGTTAAGTTGTCAATAGTTTTTTGTTCAATTAACAAATCAAATGGCTCTCTAAAAAATAGCCATACAATTAAAATAGAAATTGTCATTAAAGCAACTCCTACCGAAACGAGAAATTTATTTAAGTCGCTATATTCAATTTTTTCCATTGATTGTGTCTTTTATAATGCCTGCTAACGTTCTGGCGCTTGGCGAGGTTGGGGAATAAAGATGCGAGATTTTTCGGTTAAACACAAATTTTCCAAATACAAAACTAACTGTAAATTCAGCCTAAAACCCCAATCTCGCCAAACGGCTGTGCTTGTTGCACAACTGTTCAAATATATAAAAAACGTTGTTTAAAAATATGATTTTTGGTACTTTTAAGTATGCAAGGAAGAAAGGAACTCAGCCCAAAAATATTGTATCAGGTACAACTT
>NZ_JBBYHS010000043.1:0-1466 GCF_038290035.1 Flavobacterium calami | reverse complement strand
GTTACACGAGATTTGGGTTTTAGGCTGAATTTAATGATGGTTTTGTACTTTGAAAATTTGTGTTTAATCGAAAAACCTCGCCTCTTTAATCCCAAACCTCGTGTAGCGCCAGAACGTTGGCAGTAATTTTAGCGTGACGCAATAAATATCAACATAATGACTATGCAAGTAAACGACATTTTAGGACTTGGCAAAATGCTACCCATTGATAAATTAATTGATGTTATTTCAAGTGTAACGGGACGACTTTCAAAACCATATTTTGACAAGAAAGACATTGACACAAAAGCATACGAAATAAAGAAACTTTCTGAAGCACGAGCATTAGCAAAAGCAGATGAAATGAAAATTATTTCTCAAGCAATTAGAGATAATTTTTCTATTACAGGTGGTATTGAATACAACGAAAATGGAGTTCTAATAACATCGCCAAAAGAATTACCTAATCAAAACACTTACATTGAACTTTCAACACCAACTTTGGAAGAAAGAACTCAAATTCGTGTAGACCACAGAGAAGCACAAAAACAATTGAATTTAGAAAGCGTAACAGCATATGCTGCTGAACAACTTAGAAACGAACAACCTGTTACTGACGAACCAATTGATGAAGATTGGAAAACAAGGTTTTTTAATATCGCTGAAGAAGTTTCTAATGATGAAATGCAAGCTCTTTGGGGTCGAATACTTGCGGGAGAAATTATGAAACCTAAATCGTATTCTTTAAGAACACTTGAATTACTGAGAAATTTAAGCAAAGAAGAAGCAGAGTGTTTTATTAAGTTTGGACAATTAGCAATTACTTCAAACACTGCTTCATTTATTCTAAACTTTAAAAATGAAAAACTTTTAGAAGAAAAATATCAGCTAAATTTTGGCGACCGACTTTTACTAGAAGAATTAGGTTTATTAACTGCAAATGACCTGCAATTTTTAGTTCAAGAAACAAAAGAACAGAAAGGTCAATCTGTTTTTACAATTGGGAATGTATGTGTTGTGGCAGAAAAGGAAGAGAATATTCCGCAACAACAAATTCAAGTTCTTGTGTTTACTAAAATCGGACAAGAATTACTACAACTTATCGAAACAAAACCAGAGTTAGATTATATTCAACTTTTAGCGTCTAAAATTAGAAGGAAAGGCGTTAATGTGAAATACGCCAATATTCTTGAAATAAAAGATGGTCAAATTCATCATACAGGCCTTCAAGATTTGCCATTAACAGAAACCGAAATTAAGCAAGAGGAAGATAGACAGAAAAGAGAAGAAGAAAATTTAAAACGACAAGAAGAACAAAAAAGAAAACTAGAAGAGAGAAACAAACCGAAATAAAAACTACTGCCAACACACGTAGCTGTTGCACAACCCTCCTTAAAAAATAAACTTTATAAAAAAACATAAAAAGAGACCTCTTTTAAAGCGATTTAAAGGAGGTTTATTTTTGTAGTAAAGTTTTGTTTTCAAAA
>NZ_JBBYHS010000042.1:0-1652 GCF_038290035.1 Flavobacterium calami | reverse complement strand
CCATAGCATGATGTTAGACTTATACTTAAAATTAACAGTAAACATTTAATTAAATTTTTCATAGTTCATTCTTTTAAATAAATATTCTCTAATTTCCTTTTTTTCAAATATATCACACAACGTTCCGGCGCTTGGCGAGGTTGCGAACTTCGTAACCGAGTACTTTCGGCTAAGATAAAATTTCTTGCGAAATGTAGATGTAAATTTACTACAAAATTCGCAATCTTGCCAAACGGCTGTTATACCTGGTTGCGACACGTTTGTTGAGCACCAAAGATTAGACGTTTCAATATTCGATTCCTATTGCGCAAAGTTTGTCCGCCTTCCAATTTACTTTTCTGATATTTGTCCACGTTGCAAATTTCAATTAAACTCAACAATAAAATTCGATATTCAATTGTCCGCAAAGTGATTTCCGTTTCGCTTGTCCACTTCGATTAAATTCCAATTTTTTTCGGTTTAGATCGGCTATGCGCAAAGTTCGGTTATGCATTCAGTTCGGTTTATGAGCAATTATTAACTTCCATTTTTCAGAATATCAATTTTCAGCATTTGAGTCCGTCCAAGGAGCAATCAGGTATAACGTTCTGGCACTACAGCGGGTTTGGGACTAAATTAAGCTCTGTTTTCGGATTTGCCAAATCATCCCAAATACAAAACCATTTTTCCATTAAGCCAATTGCCCAAATCCGTTGTAGTGGCTGTTACCAGAGGTTTTTATTCGCGAAACTTGTATTTGTAATTATTTTCTAAATTTTTTTGTTCAGTTTCCGTTAATCTCATAAAAGCAATACACTGACCGTATCCATAATCACTTTCACCAAGACATTCAACAATTCTGGTTTTCTGTGCTTTTATTTTTTCATGACACACTTCAAATACTTTTATGTCAAGCCAATCTTCAGAATATTCAGGCTTAAATTTTATAATTTCTTCGTCTAGTTCAAATTCTATAGTAGTCGGTCCAGAAGGACTCTGCCATTTTTCCTTAATATTTCGGGGATTGAAAGAACCATTTGATAGATTTGAAAACATTTTAATTACGTCAACATAGGCATTGTTTTCAGCACCAACATCGCATTCTAAGTCTAAATAAATCATTTTGGTTTTATCAAGACAGGCTAAGTCAAATTCATCTAATTCCATTCCAGGGTCATATTTTTTCTCAAATATTTTGGAATATTCATCAATTCTAATTGTATGCAATTTTTCAAAAACTTCATTATCAGTAAGTTTTTTAAATTTTTCAAAGAATCCACATTTTCTTAAAATTGAAATATTTTGGATAACATTTTCTTTAGAAATTTTCTTTTCAGAATTCATTTTATAGTTTTTTCTCGGATTGTCACAAGAGATAAATATCAATAAAAGTAATATGATGTATTTCATTTCCGGTATTGTTTTTCAAAATCTCTGGTAACGTTCTGGCGCTACACGAGGTTTGGGATTAAAGACGCGAGGTTTTTCGGTTAAACACAAATTTTCCAAATACAAAACCATCTTTAAATTCAACCGAATGCCCAAATCTCGTGTAACGGCTGTTAGCGGTTCGGTTTTATTTTCATTAGTTTTTCAGTTTCAGAATTATAAAGCTCAACACCTTTTGAAACTTCTTCATCGTAATAAATTTCGTCTATGCCTATGTAAATTAG
>NZ_JBBYHS010000041.1:0-1765 GCF_038290035.1 Flavobacterium calami | reverse complement strand
CAGCCGTTTGGCAAGATTGCGAATTTTGTAGTAAATTTACATCTACATTTCGCAAGAAATTTTATCTTAGCCGAAAGTACTCGGTTACGAAGTTCGCAACCTCGCCAAGCGCCGGAACGTTATGTGAGATTCCAAAAAAATCCGTAATAATTTGAAAAGTTACCATTTTTTGGTAACTTAGCTAAAAAAATAAATTATGGGACGAAATACTTCTATATCGCTTGGTAATCATTTCGAAAGTTTTATCGAACACAGTGTAAATGATGGAAGATTCAATAACGCAAGTGAAGTTGTCAGAGCTGGTCTTCGTCTTTTAGAAGAAGAAGAAAATAAAATTGTAGCTTTAAGAAAAGCTATCAATGATGGAATTGAAAGCGGGCGTGCAGTAGATTTTGATGCTAAAAAACATCTTGACCTTTTAAAAGCAAGAAAAAAATCAAATGGCTAAATATTATTTAACAAATAAAGCTGTTGATGACTTATCTGAAATTTGGGATTATACAGTCGAAACTTGGTCTGAAATGCAAGCTGAAAAGTATTATGATTTACTTATGGCATCGTGTGATGATTTAGCAAATAATCCACAACTTGGTAAAAACTATGATATAGTAACGAAAGGAATATTAGGTTTTAAATCAGGTGAACATATTATCTTCTACACAATTATATCAAAGAACGAAATAGAAATTGCAAGAATTCTTCATGGAATGATGGATTTAAAAAGCAGACTATAAGGAACCTCACATAACAGCCACTACAACGGATTTGGGCAATTGGCTTAATGGAAATATGGTTTTGTATTTGGGATGATTTGGCAAATCCGAAAATAGGGTTTAATTTAGTCCCAAACCCGCTGTAGTGCCAGAACGTTGTGCGTAATGTTGCGGAAAACAGGAGAATAAAGGAAATATGAAAAATAAAATTTGTTTATTATTACTGATATTTACACTGATTTCTTGTAATAAATCGAAGAAAGAAAATCAGAAAACAATCGAAAAGAATAAAACCGAAATTACTAAATCTAACAAAGATTCGATAATAGTTCCAACTTTTGAGATTCAATTAAATTTAACCCAAAAAGCGGAAAAAAAGTTAAAAGACGAAAATGAAAGTGTAATAATTGATGTTGAATTTATTGGCGAACCTAATAAACGAATTATAGAAACGAAAAAATTTGAGATTTATGATGAGAATGGAGATTTGACAATTGGTTCAAAAAGAGTTGAATTAGAAAAAGAAAGAACTATTAAATTTGAAAACTGTAAAGTCTCTAAAAGTTTACTAAAACTGCTCAAAAACAAAACATACGAAGTTCGAATAAATGTATTCAGCGGAAGAAAATCATCAGAAGACAATTTAATTGATTGCGATTTTTTACAAGAAAACATTGAACTTATAAAAAACAAACGAATAACACTAAACGGAAAGTTAATCTACGGTGAATAAAAACACTACGCACAACAGCTGTAGCTGTTGCACAACCCTCCTTAAAAAATAAACTTTATAAAAAAAACATAAAAGAGACCTCTTTTAAAGCGATTTAAAGGAGGTTTATTTTTGTAGTAAAGTTTTGTTTTCAAAAAAAAGAAGACTAAAAACAGTCTGTTTTAAGCCCAACAAGAGGCTTTTTGAAAAAGCCTGTGCCTTTCCTTGTAGTTGGGATACAATTCCGGCTTGTGATTTAGGCTTTCGCGCTATAAAACGCAGATATTTCTTGAGGTTGTAAGTCAGGGATGCCATCAAAACATGTTTATTGGCTTGTTGG
>NZ_JBBYHS010000040.1:0-2404 GCF_038290035.1 Flavobacterium calami | reverse complement strand
AAACAAAAAATTGATATAATTTTGTCTTTACAAAGCATTGGTTCTGTTTATTGGTTCGCAAAACAAATTTACTTAACCTCTGCTTTGTGTTTTTTATGCTTTGCAAACTAGCAACTTGAATTATTTAAATCTAACAAGTCAAAAAAATTAATTAAAACTTGTAAAATTGAATTTGGAAAACTTACATCTTTGAAATCTTCTATATTTATAAGTATAAGAATTGAATCATAATTATTCTTCGTCAACGTACGAACTAATAATGATTTACCAGAACCTCTTCTTCCAAAAACAACTTGATTTTGTTTACTTCCAAGTCTTGGAATGTGACCACGAGGGTCAAAAAATTAATTGAAGTTTGATCTGAAATTCTAAGATTTTCTTCAATATATCTTGCTAATTTGTTTATCGCAACATTGTCATTCATAAATTGTTATTCTATTAAATTATAATTAAAAAAATCAGCAAATAAATTTAAAAAAAATGGAAGTTAAAAGTTCATTCTCCAAGATGCCAATATACAAAAAAGCATTATTTACATAATCTATTTTATTAAAATTAATCTTTCATAAAACTAATTTTACTTTAAAGCGCGTGAGGGATAGAGGCGGTATCCTTTTATGAAGCGACAGCGGAAGAAAAGATATAGCCGAAAGCCCGGCCCTTGGGACACGCCCAAATATTTCAAAATTTCAATTTTAAAATCCCAAATCCCAATTTATTTACTAATGAAGAATTGGCAATTTTGATTGCGGAGTTACTTTCGGAGATTCTTCGTTCCTCAGAATGACAAGATTGTGTAAAAAACTTTTGATTTTGCAAACAAATAAATTTGCGTGCTTTGCTTAAACCTTAGCGAACTTTGCGGTTAAAATCAGCACATAAAAAAAATCCCAAACAAATAATAAAACTTTAATAAATCAATTTTACGTTGATGGGTTAAAATATGTAATTTTGAAAATCGAAGTTCAAAAAACAAGTTATTATGAAATATCATCAAATAAACAGCAATCTTTTTATAAAAAATCGCAGGAAATTTACGGCAGAAATGAAACCTAATTCTGTTGCTGTTTTCAATTCAAACGACATTTACCCAATTAGTGCCGACAGTACTTTGCCGTTTGCGCAGCACAGAGATATTTTTTATCTGAGTGGTGTGGATCAGGAAGAAAGTATTTTGCTTTTGTTTCCGGATGCGCCTTATGAAAGCCAAAAAGAAATGCTTTTTCTAAAAGAAACCAGCGAACATATTGCGATTTGGGAAGGCGAAAAACTGACCAAAGAACGTGCTTTTCAGGTTTCGGGAATCAGAACGGTTTACTGGCTGCAGGATTTTCATAAAGTTTTGAACGAAATAATGACGTATGCCGATACAATGTACATCAATACCAACGAACATTATCGTGCAGCAGTTGAAACTGAAACACGCGAAGCCCGTTTTGTAAAATGGTGGAAAGAAAAATATCCGGCGCATAATGTAGCAAAAAGCAATCCGATTTTACAACGCATTCGTTCTGTAAAAGAAAGCGAAGAGATCGATTTGATTCAGCATGCCTGTGATATTACTGAGAAAGGTTTCCGCAGATTGTTATCATTTGTGAAACCAAATGTTACCGAATACGAAATCGAAGCCGAACTGGCGCACGAATTCATTCGTAACCGTTCCAAAGGTTTTGCTTATACGCCAATTATTGCTTCAGGAAATAATGCAAACGTTTTACATTATATCGAAAACAACCAGCAATGTAAAGCCGGAGATTTAATTTTACTGGATGTTGCTGCAGAATATGCGAATTACTCCAGCGATATGACCAGAACGATTCCGGTTTCGGGACGTTTTTCTGATCGTCAGAAAGCGGTTTACAATGCTGTTTTGAGAGTAAAAAAGGAAGCTACAAAAATGCTGACTCCGGGAACGCTTTGGAAACAATATCATGTTGAAGTGGGTAAAATCATGACTTCTGAATTATTAGGTTTAGGCTTGATTGACAAAGCCGATGTTCAGAACGAAAATCCGGACTGGCCAGCATACAAAAAATATTTCATGCACGGAACTTCTCACCACATGGGACTGGACACGCACGATTACGGATTGCTTCACGAGCCAATGAAATCCAACATGGTTTTTACAGTGGAACCTGGAATCTACATTCCGGCAGAAAAATTCGGAATCCGTTTAGAGGATAATGTTGTGGTTCAGGAAAAAGGAGAACCTTTTAACCTGATGCGCAATATTCCGGTTGAAGTGGATGAAATCGAGACTTTGATGAATTCATAAATAAGCAAAGAGGCTGTCCGATAAGGGCAGCCTTTTTTTATGCAGCAAATTTTAGGGATTGATTTTGCATTGGTTGTTTTATGAAAAAATATTCTGTTGCGGTTTTAAAAAGGTAAATTTCGACTTCTA
>NZ_JBBYHS010000039.1:0-2637 GCF_038290035.1 Flavobacterium calami | reverse complement strand
CTAGTAACAGCCGTTACAAGCGATTTGCGGATTTAGTGGAATTAACGTTTTTAAACACTATTTTCGTTTAGCAGAAAATACTCTGCTTCGTAACCCGCAAACCGCTTGTAGCGTCAGAACGTTAGGCGTAATGCTACCTGCGACCGTGCAAGACAACAACAGACTAACAAAATGACAGAAAAAATAATTGAATACATAGAGCAGTTTGTAAAACTAACTGACGAAGAAAAAAAGCAGGTTGGTTCTTGCTTTAAAGAAGTAAAAATAAAAAAGCGACAATTCATTGTTCAGCCAAACTTTACAACAAAACACAGAAACTATGTTTACAAAGGAGCATTTAGAGCTTATGTTGTGGGAGACGAAGGACAAGACCACACCATTAATTTTGCAATAGACGATTGGTGGATTACAGACTACAACAGTTACATTTTTCAACAACCAGCAACAATGTTTGTAGTTGCACTTGAAGACAGCATCATTTTGCAAATTGACTACGAAGCAGAACAAGAACTTAAAAGACAAAATCACAAGTTTGAAACTTTTTTCAGGATAATTGCAGAGCGTGGGCTTGCTTTTCAGCAACGTAGAATTATCTCAAATCTTATTCATACAGCGGAAGAACGATATGAAAATTATGTTTTAAAATATCCTCAAATCGTTCAGAGAGTTCCTCAATATGCTTTGGCTTCCTTTTTAGGAATGACAACCGAATTCTTGTCCAGAATACGAAACAAAAGGGTTGCCAAAAAAAGTTGAACTATATCAACCAAATTTCTTAAACTACTTCATTTTTAAAAGTTGTAAGTCGCCTCATTTTTGCATTGTCAATAATGACAAACAACAATTTAAAATAAAGTAAATGTCAACATCAGAAAAACGAACTTTTTCAGTTCCAACAAGAGCAGAAGTATCTGTAAACAATCAAGGTATTTTCGATAACCTACAAAAAGGTTTGGGGTTTATTCCAAATCTTTATGCCTACTATGCAAAAAATGAAACTGCATTAGGAGACTATCTGACTTTGCAAAATCGCAAAAGCACTTTGAAAGCAAAAGAAAGGGAAGTAATTAACTTAGTAGCCAGTCAAATTAACGGTTGCCTTTATTGCCAGTCTGCACATACAGCGTTAGGCAAAATGAATGGATTTACAGACGAACAAATCTTATCAATCCGCAAAGGTTCGGCATCGTTTGACAGCAAGTTAGACGCATTGGCAAAATTCACAGCATCGGCAGTTGAAAACCGTGGAAAAGCAACCGAAGAAAGCAAATTAGCTTTTTTTACAGCAGGATATGACGAAGCTAATATGATTGATGTAGTAATGGTAATTGGCGACAAAATAATGAGCAACTACCTACACAACTTAACAGGTTTTGAAATTGATTTTCCTTTGGCTCAACAGCTTTAATTTTAAAAGACACTTCAATGAAAATTTGGTTTATCACAGGAATTTCAAGCGGTTTGGGCAAAGCACTTGCCCAAACCGTTATTGAAAAAGGCGATTTTGTCATTGGTACATTTCGCAATCAATCACAAACAGACACTTTTAATATCCAACATAAAGACAAAGCATTTGCCTTGACTTTGGATATTAGCAAACCCAACGAAATTGAAAAAGCAGTTAAACTTGTCATTGACAAATTTGGACAAATTGATGTGCTTGTAAACAATGCAGGTTATGGACTTGCGGGTGCTATTGAAGAAACAAGCACCGAAGAAACGAAAGCAATTTTTGAAGCCAACTTTTTTGGGACTTTGAATTTAACACAATCTTTTTTGCCAATTTTTAGACAACAAAAAAGCGGACACATTATTCAAATTTCTTCTCACGGTGGCTTTAAAGCCTTTGCAGGTTTTGGTATTTACAACGCAAGTAAGTTTGCATTAGAAGGTTTCAGTGAAGCATTGGCACAAGAGGTTGCTCCGTTAGGAATTAAGTTAACAATTGTAGAACCAGGACCTTTCCGAACCAGCTTTGCAGGTAGCGGTTTCAAACTTACAGAACACACTATTGCTGACTACAATACGACAGCAGGAGTTTTCAGAGAAAAAATAAAAGGTGTGGACGGCAAACAAGAAGGTGACCCAATAAAAGCATCACAAACAATTATTGACATTACCAAACTTGACACGCCACCATTGCGACTTCCGTTAGGAAAAATTGCAATCGTTTCATTAACTGCAAAGTTGGACAGCGTTCAAAAAGACATCAACTCATACAAACACATTGCTGAAAGTGTAGTATATTAGCGGAGGACAAGAAAGCACTACGCCTAACACACGTAGCTGTTGCACAACCCTCCTTAAAAAATAAACTTTATAAAAAAACATAAAAAGAGACCTCTTTTAAAGCGATTTAAAGGAGGTTTATTTTTGTAGTAAAGTTTTGTTTTCAAAAAAAGAAGACTAAAAACAGCCTGTTTTAAGCCCAACAAGAGGCTTTTTGAAAAAGCCTGCGCCTTTCCTTGTAGTTGGGATACAATTCCGGCTTGTGATTTAGGCTTTCGCGCTATAAAACGCAGATATTTCTTGAGGTTGTAAGTCAGGGATGCCATCAAAACATGTTTATTGGCTTGTTGGATTCCACGGCTGTTGAGCCTTTTCATGTTGGTAAAGTTTATCAGAGTTCCCAAAACC
>NZ_JBBYHS010000038.1:0-3093 GCF_038290035.1 Flavobacterium calami | reverse complement strand
CTAATTTACATAGGCATAGACGAAATTTATTACGATGAAGAAGTTTCAAAAGGTGTTGAGCTTTATAATTCTGAAACTGAAAAACTAATGAAAATAAAACCGAACCGCTAACAGCCGTTACACAAGATTTGGGCATTCGGTTGAATTTAAAGATGGTTTTGTACTTGGGAAATTTGTGTTTAACCGAAAAACCTCGCTTCTTTAATCCCAAACCTCGTGTAGCGCCGGAACGTTATATGCTATTTTATCAGAACATTCAATAAACCGACAACTTCGTTATGATAGGAATGGAAAAATTATTATACACAATTGCTGGATCAGTTATAACGCTGATTATAACTGGACTAATAAAACACTGGGAAAAGCAAGAGAATTTAAAAAAGCAAACACAAACATTACTTCAATTTATAGATAATATTATCATCAAGTACTTGACAATTTCGGAAAAAGAATGCAATCAGATTCTATTAGATATCGATAAGGACGAATTATTCGATTCGAGAGAAATGTATGTAAGTCCAATGTTAAACAAAAATATTTTTGATTTTTTTGAAAAAAAAGAATTGATGAAAATATTCAGCTATTGTAAACAAAACTCGCTTGTTGAATTATACCATAATTTTTACGAAATAGACTTTTTACAACAACGTTTGCCAATTATTATTTTGGAAAAATATACGGAGAAAATATTGGATCATTTCGATGGGAAAAAGTGTGAAAGCGATACATTTGAAACTCGCAATAATTGTCAATATTACCAACAACAAAAAAGACTTTTCACACGAGAAGTTGAAATGCGAAAAAATCATACTAAGGCGTTAATTGAAAGTTTCATTCAAATTAAAACTGAATTGAAAAATATTGATGAATTAAATGATGACGAATAATAAAAACAGCATATAACAGCCACTACAACGGATTTGGGCATTGGGCTTAATGGAAAAATGGTTTTGTATTTGGAATGATTTAGCAAATCCGAAAAATGGTCTTAATTTAATCCCAAACCCGCTGTAGTGCCAGAACGTTAGGCACAATGTTATGAAAAAACTGCTATCAATCATATATCTCATATTTGTAACCACAATTTGCATTGGGCAGACTAATGTTAAAAAATCAAAGCAAGAAGACAATGTTAGATTTACGATAGACACAATACAAGGTGTTTACATTCCAAAAGATTTAGATGATAGTTTTAAACAGATAAATTCATTTTGGGCTGACAGCACTAAAATCAAATTAAAGCAATTATCAGAAAATGAGTTTTCTGCAAGAGTGCATATGGGTTTTGGAATGTGGATGAGAAACAATTGGCAACTTTGGGGAGGTTCTAGACTTTCAAAATTTTTTAATAACAATGGAATATTTCATCCCGATGATATGTCAGGAATTATTTTGAATAGTTATCATCGATATTTGAACAACAATGAAATAAATTTTGAACAACAAGTCCAATACTATAAAGATTATTGGGAGAAATCAAAAAAGGCAGAAATAGAAAAAAAAGAAAGCGAGTTTGCTAAATATAAAATTACTGATACAATTAGTTTCAACTATACAAAAGGATTTGTCAATGAAGCACAAGAAAAGAAATTTGATAATGAGATTTGTATTGCGAAAGGAATTATTACAGAATTAAACAAGAAAGATTATTTCATTAAGGTGAAGATTATTGAAACTTGTGATAAAAAAGGAATTATATATTATGATAATGACGGTTATAGAATTTATGATCCTAAAACTCAAGAATGGAGCGATCCAAAAAAGCGAATAATTAAGCGAATAAAAAAAGGCAAACAGACTTGGTTTAATTATGAGGATTGGGAACCAAATGAATAGAAAACACTGTGCCTAACAGCCACTACAACGGATTTGGGCAATAGGCTTAATTGAAAGTTGGTTTTGTATTTGGAATGATTTGGCAAATCCGAAGAATAGGCTTAATTTAGTCCCAAACCCGCTGTAGTGCCAAGACGTTATACCTGATTGCTCCTTGGACGGACTCAAATGCTGAAAATTGATATTCTGAAAAATGGAAGTTAATAATTGCTCATAAACCGAACTTTGCGCATAGCCGATCTAAACCGAAAAAAAAATGGAATTTAATCGAAGTGGACAAGCAAAACGGAAATCACTTTGCGGACAATTGAATATCGAATTTTATTTTTGAGTTTAATTGAAATTTGCAACGTGGAAAAATATCAGAAAAGTAAATTGGAAGGTGGACAAACTTTCCGCAATAGGAATCGAATATTGAAACGTCTAATCTTTGGTGCTCAACAAACGTGTCGCAACCAGGTATAACAGCCGTTTGGCAAGATTGCGAATTTTGTAGTAAATTTACGTTTACATTTCGCAAGAAATTTTATCTTAGCAGAAAGTACTCGGTTACGAAGTTCGCAACCTCGCCAAGCGCCGGAACGTTATATGCCATTTTAAACCACTGATGCAAAATGAAAGACAGACTAAAAAATGCTGTTGAAAGCGAGAACGAAGAAGAATTAATAAAATGTCTTGATTTTAGACAGGCAAATAAGATTGATGCTAGTTATTATGACCTGATTGAAATGGCTTTATTAGGAACTTGGCATAGTCAGCACGAAGATTTAGTGAATACAATTTATTTAGAAAATTTAATTGATGACCGATTTGTGGAGCCAATAATCAATATTGCAATCAATAAAGAAATTTTTAGATGGTATGATGATGAATTGGAATCTACTTTGAGAAAATGTGTACATGCATTGAAAACAATTAACTCAAAGAAATCAAATGATGCCTTGGAAAAATTAGAAAAATTGAATAACGAAAATATAAAATTCGCATTAGAAATATATAAATAAAAACGGCATATAACAGCTACTACAACGGATTTGGGCAATAGACTTAATGGAAAGATGGTTTTGTATTTGAATGATTTGGCAAATCCGAGAATAGGGCTTAATTTAATCCCAAACCCGCTGTAGTACCAAGACGTTGTGTGATATATTTGAAAAAAAGGAAATTAGAGAATATTTATTTAAAAGAATGAACTATGAAAAATTTAATTAAATGTTTACTGTTAATTTTAAGTATAAGTCTAACATCATGCTATGG
>NZ_JBBYHS010000037.1:0-3256 GCF_038290035.1 Flavobacterium calami | reverse complement strand
TGTTCCTTTTGGCGGAATTTGTCCAAAAGAAATGGTTACAAACATAAATGCAATAATGATTTTGATGATTTTCATTTGCAATGTTTTCATTTTTTCGATTTCTACCAAACTGACCGCTAACGTCTTGGCACTACAGCGGGTTTGGGACTAAATTAAGCCCATTCTTCGGATTTGCCAAATCATTCCAAATACAAGACCATTTTCCCATTAAGCCAAATGCCCAAATCCGTTGTAGTGGCTGTTACAGGCAGGTTGTTTTGTCGCAATTATGATATTAACTGCAACTTTCACGCTTCTGTTTTTCAGTCAGTTATTTTAATTATAAATTCGTTATCGCTTTTTGTGTTTTCTGTATTGTAATCGGTACATTTTTCCCCATCTCTAAATGAGCAATTTGCAATTTTTACTGTGTCCACACCGACTTTTAATCCTTTAAATGTCATTTCAATTAAACCGCCCGAACCAATATATCCTAATCGTGCATTTAAACTTTGAGAGTATTCTTCTTTTACTTTTTTTAATAAAGGATTGTTCTTTTCATTTAGCCAACAATTTGAATAGCCTGTCGAACCATTTTCATAAAGTCTGATATGAAATTCTTGACCAACTTTAATTTCAAAAGAATCATTTTCTCCGCTTTTGTAATAATCTTCAAATTCTCGATAGTAAAATATTGATAAAACGAGAATAATAAATGTAACCAAAACCAATATTTTTTTCATAATTAGAACTCTGTTTTATTTACTTTTTTAGAATTCAGCAAAATTTGGCTTTTCTGCGCAATTTTGGTTCAACTTGCCTGTAACGTTCTGGCACTACAGCGGGTTTGGGACTAAATTAAGACCATTCTTCGGATTTGCCAAATCATCCCAAATACAAAACCATCTTTCCATTAAGCCCAATGCCCAAATCCGTTGTAGTGGCTGTTACCAGCAGTATTTTTTAGAGGTCTATAATTTCAAGACCAAATTCTCTTGGCAATTTTTTTGCTTTTTTAAATTTTACATCAAAGTGTCTTTTATTTGATAACTCAATAATTTCTGCAATGTCTTTTGCAGATGTGTTACAACCAAAGATAATTTCTATTAGTGATTCTTTCTTAAAGGGCATTAACCCATTATTATTCATTTTTAAAACCCTAATCTCTCCTTCATATTCCCAGTCTAAGGATTTTGTTAATACCATATCTTTAACAATAGTTTCTCTGTTTTCTATATGATTGTATACAGGATAATTTTGCGTATAATTGACAGGTAAAGGATATACAAAAAAATCTGGATCTTTAAGAATATCAAATTTCAAACATACTCCTTTATGGGAATCAGTGTAATGTGACCACATTAAAAGATTTTGTTCATTCATAGTGAAGCAACATATGCCTGTAGAATTAATGATTTTATCAAAACTACTTTCGATAGTATCTTTCCATCTATTTGGTTCATTAAAAATTATTTCTGAAAGGTCGGATATAACTTTTTCAGATAATTGTTCAAACGTGTTTTTTTTGATAAATCCTGCGATTTCTTCTTTTGTGTTATTAGTGTCGGGAACAATTTGACAATCAAAAGGGTCATTGAATTCTCTTGGACTTGAAAACCACAAAGAGTTGTTTTCAAGTAGTTTTTTAGCAGAATCTATTGTACGATATTTACAAAGAAATTGTGAGAGTTGTTTATTTCTTACGCCAATTTCTAAAAGTTTTGGTAGTGGAATATTTTGATTCATTCGTTATTTTTGGTTTAATATTGCTGGTAACGTTCTGGCGCTTGGCGAGGTTGCGAAGTTCGGAACCGATTATTTTCTGTTAAAGATAAATTTCTTGCGAGAAATAAACGTGAATTTACTACAAAATTCGCAATCTTGCCAAACGCTTGTTGTGCGTTCGCATTTTTAATTATGTCGTTCAACTTCTTCTTTCGGTTTTATAATATGTCCGTCATTAGTATCCACTAGTATAGTTGAAGACATTCCATCTCCATATTTCATAATCCACTTTCTTATTTGCCAATAGAGCTTATTTTCAAAAATTTCTAAATCTATTTCAATCTCGGGCATCAAGTAATTCTGTTTTTTTGCAATCTCAATAGCTGATAAGTAAGGCACAGTCAATAACGAATCAAAATTTATTTTTTTATTCAAGTTTCCATTTTCAGAATAGAATTTCCAATCACCAAAGCGTATCAATTCATCTTTTGTCATAGCACCTTCTTCCTTAATATTTCCATTTTGATAGTACTGTCTCCAATAAAATTCTTTGGTCAGTCTGTTTTCGGTAACTTCGAAATGTCTGTGACCTGATTTATATTTTTCTCTAACTATTTGAAAATTTAAACTGTCTCTAATTTCTCTTTTGTCTTGAATTACTAACGTGTCAATGACGCTATAAACTTGAATGTAAAGAGGACCTTTGAAAAGAACTTCACTTTTTATGTTTTTTATAGAAGTTTGAGAAAAACATAATGATGGATAAATTAATAGTATAAGTATCTTTTTCATTCATAGTGGTGTTTAATGTGACGCACAACGTTCTGGCACTACAGCGGGTTTGGGAATAAAAATTAAGCCAGTTCTTCAGATTTGCCAAATCATCCCAAATACAATACCATTTTTCCATTAAGCCCAATGCCCAAATCCGTTGTAGTCGCTGTTAGCAGTAGTTGTTTTTAACCTTTCCTTTTTACCGTCATTATTTGTTCATTGTTATTTTCGGAAAAATCTGAATTTCTTTTTCCATCAAAACTCCAAATCATTAAAAACTCATTTTCGTTTAATGGTTTAATTACTCCTAGAATTCTTCCCATTTCTTTATTTTCTTTCATCGCAATTATATCAAGTTCAATAGGCGTTTTTCCATAATTTATTAAATATTTCATTTCTCCTTTTTGGCCATCATTTTTTCCGCCATGTATGATGAAGTTTTTCCCATCAATAAATTCTCCGTTTACTGACATTGAAGCATAATTGTCTTCGCTTAAAATAAAATCGGATTTATTTCCCCAATAATCAGTCATGTTCCAATTTCCAACAAGGTTTAATTTTTTATTTTGAGAATATGAAGTACTATTGATGACAATTAAAATCAATAACAATATTTTTATATTAGATTTCATTTTACGATTTTTTTACAATTACTGCTAACGTTCTGGCACTACAGCGGGTTTGGGACTAAATTAAGGCCTATTTTCGGATTTGCCAAATCATCCCAAATACAAAACCATTTTCCCATTAAGCCAAATGCCCAAATCCGTTGTAGTGG
>NZ_JBBYHS010000036.1:0-5516 GCF_038290035.1 Flavobacterium calami | reverse complement strand
TAAAAAAGCTTGCGCAACTGGAATTGTTGTGTACTTTTGCACCCGCAACAGCGAAGGCGTTCATCGAAATACTGGCAAGATAATAAGTAATCAATCAGAAAAGAAATTCTGAAAAAAAGATTGCGAAAAGCTTGTGAGATTTGAAAATGCTTTTTACATTTGCACCCCGCAAACGAGGCGAAGTTCATAGAAATACTGTAGAGGAAATTAGGAAAAAGGAGCGAAAAAAAAGTTTCAATTTTTTTTAAATTTTTCTTGCAGGTTTTAAAAATTAGTTTTAGTTTTGCACCCGCTTTGAGAGACAAGCGAAATAAGACAAATACACGTTCGTAGACATATTGAATTGACAGCCGTTTTAACAGAGATGTTAGAACAAAAGAATAAGAGTAATGGAATCGTGAGATTCGAATAAAACCGACTAGAGAATCATCGAGATATAATATTACAATATACGATGAAGAGTTTGATCCTGGCTCAGGATGAACGCTAGCGGCAGGCTTAACACATGCAAGTCGAGGGGTATATTTCTTCGGAGATAGAGACCGGCGCACGGGTGCGTAACGCGTATGCAATCTGCCTTTCACAGAGGGATAGCCCAGAGAAATTTGGATTAATACCTCATAGTATTATAGAGTGGCATCACTTTATAATTAAAGTCACAACGGTGAAAGATGAGCATGCGTCCCATTAGCTAGTTGGTAAGGTAACGGCTTACCAAGGCAACGATGGGTAGGGGTCCTGAGAGGGAGATCCCCCACACTGGTACTGAGACACGGACCAGACTCCTACGGGAGGCAGCAGTGAGGAATATTGGTCAATGGGCGCAAGCCTGAACCAGCCATGCCGCGTGCAGGATGACGGTCCTATGGATTGTAAACTGCTTTTGTACGAGAAGAAACAACATTACGTGTAATGTTTTGACGGTATCGTAAGAATAAGGATCGGCTAACTCCGTGCCAGCAGCCGCGGTAATACGGAGGATCCAAGCGTTATCCGGAATCATTGGGTTTAAAGGGTCCGTAGGCGGTTTAGTAAGTCAGTGGTGAAAGCCCATCGCTCAACGGTGGAACGGCCATTGATACTGCTGAACTTGAATTATTAGGAAGTAACTAGAATATGTAGTGTAGCGGTGAAATGCTTAGAGATTACATGGAATACCAATTGCGAAGGCAGGTTACTACTAATGGATTGACGCTGATGGACGAAAGCGTGGGTAGCGAACAGGATTAGATACCCTGGTAGTCCACGCCGTAAACGATGGATACTAGCTGTTGGGAGCAATTTCAGTGGCTAAGCGAAAGTGATAAGTATCCCACCTGGGGAGTACGAACGCAAGTTTGAAACTCAAAGGAATTGACGGGGGCCCGCACAAGCGGTGGAGCATGTGGTTTAATTCGATGATACGCGAGGAACCTTACCAAGGCTTAAATGTAGATTGACCGTTTTGGAAACAGAACTTTCGCAAGACAATTTACAAGGTGCTGCATGGTTGTCGTCAGCTCGTGCCGTGAGGTGTCAGGTTAAGTCCTATAACGAGCGCAACCCCTGTTGTTAGTTGCCAGCGAGTAGTGTCGGGAACTCTAACAAGACTGCCAGTGCAAACTGTGAGGAAGGTGGGGATGACGTCAAATCATCACGGCCCTTACGCCTTGGGCTACACACGTGCTACAATGGCCGGTACAGAGAGCAGCCACCTCGCGAGGGGGAGCGAATCTATAAAGCCGGTCACAGTTCGGATCGGAGTCTGCAACTCGACTCCGTGAAGCTGGAATCGCTAGTAATCGGATATCAGCCATGATCCGGTGAATACGTTCCCGGGCCTTGTACACACCGCCCGTCAAGCCATGGAAGCTGGGGGTGCCTGAAGTCGGTGACCGCAAGGAGCTGCCTAGGGTAAAACTGGTAACTAGGGCTAAGTCGTAACAAGGTAGCCGTACCGGAAGGTGCGGCTGGAACACCTCCTTTCTAGAGCCTTAGTGTTAGCTGTAAAGCACGCTGAGGAAATAAGATGTTGATCTATAGGTTTTGAATCAAAAGATTGTATTACTCTTGCTGTTAATTTAAAAAAAATGATAAAGAATTAAGAAAAAACAGAGTCTCGTAGCTCAGCTGGTTAGAGTACTACACTGATAATGTAGGGGTCGGCAGTTCGAGTCTGCCCGGGACTACTAAACACTTAATTAAAAGGAAATTTTAGAGGTTGAGACCTTATGAGCAATAATTCATAACTCATAACTAATAACTCATCACTAATAAAATGGGGGATTAGCTCAGCTGGCTAGAGCGCCTGCCTTGCACGCAGGAGGTCAACGGTTCGACTCCGTTATTCTCCACGAAATAATTGATAATTATTAATTGATAATTAACAATTTTTAAAGTTCATTGACATATTGAGATAAGAAAATAATAAAAAGTAGAAAGTGTTTTTTACAATTTTATTGTAAAGACAAAAAAAACGGTCATAATTGATTTTATGATTGGTACAATAAGCAAAATAAGGGCGTATGGGGGATGCCTAGGCTCTCAGAGGCGATGAAGGGCGTGATAAGCTGCGAAAAGTTACGGGGACAAGCACACATTGATTGATCCGTAAATACCCGAATGGGGCAACCCACTATGTTGAAGACATAGTACACCGATAGGTGGGCAAACCCGCTGAACTGAAACATCTAAGTAGGCGGAGGAGAAGAAAACAAAAGTGATTCCGTAAGTAGTGGCGAGCGAACGCGGATTAGCCCAAACCAATGTTGTTACGGCAATGTTGGGGTTGTAGGACCACGACATTTTATGTACAAGGAACCAGAAGTTACTGGAAAGTAGCGCCATAGAGAGTGATAGCCTCGTATGGGTAACGAGTATAATAGATAGTGGTATCCTGAGTAGGGCGGGGCACGTGAAACCCTGTCTGAATTTGGCGGGACCATCCGCTAAGGCTAAATACTCCTGAGAGACCGATAGTGAACCAGTACCGTGAGGGAAAGGTGAAAAGAACCGTGAATAACGGAGTGAAATAGATCCTGAAACCATACGCTTACAAGCGGTCGGAGCCCTTTCGTGGGGTGACGGCGTGCCTTTTGCATAATGAGCCTACGAGTTAACGTTGCTGGCAAGGATAAGTGTTTAAGACATGGATCCGTAGCGAAAGCGAGTCTGAATAGGGCGCTTTAGTCAGTAGTGTTAGACGCGAAACCGTGTGATCTACCCATGGGCAGGATGAAGCTGTGGTAACACACAGTGGAGGTCCGAACCGGTTGACGTTGAAAAGTCTTCGGATGACCTGTGGGTAGGGGTGAAAGGCCAATCAAACTCGGAAATAGCTCGTACTCCCCGAAATGCATTTAGGTGCAGCGTTATTTTAGTTATATAGAGGTAGAGCTACTGATTGGATGCGGGGGCTTCACCGCCTACCAATTCCTGACAAACTCCGAATGCTATATAATGATTGATAATAGTGAGGGCTTGGGTGCTAAGGTCCAAGTCCGAGAGGGAAAGAACCCAGACCATCAGCTAAGGTCCCCAAATATATGCTAAGTTGAAAGAACGAGGTTTGTCTGCCCAGACAGCTAGGATGTTGGCTTGGAAGCAGCCATTCATTTAAAGAGTGCGTAACAGCTCACTAGTCGAGCGGACGAGCATGGATAATAATCGGGCATAAGCATATTACCGAAGCTATGGATTTACAGTTTACTGTAAGTGGTAGGGGAGCATTCCAGCAGGGTTGAAGGTGTATCGTAAGGTATGCTGGACTGGCTGGAAAAGAAAATGTAGGCATAAGTAACGATAATGCGGGCGAGAAACCCGCACACCGAAAAACTAAGGTTTCCACAGCTATGCTAATCAGCTGTGGGTTAGTCTGGACCTAAGGCGAACCCGAAAGGGACAGTCGATGGCCAACGGGTTAATATTCCCGTACTACTTATTACTGTGATGGGGTGACGGAGTGATGAAAGCGCCGCGAACTGACGGAATAGTTCGTTAAAGTACCTAGCTATAGGCTCTATAGGCAAATCCGTAGAGCTTGGTGAAATACGATAGTACTCGGAGTCTTCGGACAAAGAGATAGTGCGCCTAAGGGCTTCCAAGAAAAACCTCTAAACTTCAGGTAATTAGTACCAGTACCGTAAACCGACACAGGTAGTTGAGGAGAGAATCCTAAGGTGCTCGAGAGATTCATGGCTAAGGAATTAGGCAAAATAGACCTGTAACTTCGGGAGAAAGGTCGCCAGCGTAAGCTGGCCGCAGTGAAAAGGTCCAGGCGACTGTTTATCAAAAACACAGGGCTCTGCAAAATCGTAAGATGAAGTATAGGGCCTGACACCTGCCCGGTGCTGGAAGGTTAAGAGGAGATGTTATCTTCGGAGAAGCATTGAATTGAAGCCCCAGTAAACGGCGGCCGTAACTATAACGGTCCTAAGGTAGCGAAATTCCTTGTCGGGTAAGTTCCGACCTGCACGAATGGTGTAACGATCTGGACACTGTCTCAGCCATGAGCTCGGTGAAATTGTAGTAACGGTGAAGATGCCGTTTACCCGCAGTGGGACGAAAAGACCCTGTGCACCTTTACTATAGCTTAGTATTGACCTTGGATAAATGATGTGTAGGATAGGTTGGAGACTGTGAAGTGGCGTCGCCAGGCGTTGTGGAGTCATTGTTGAAATACAACCCTTTGTTTATCTGAGGCCTAACCCCCAATAGGGGGGACATTGCTTGGTGGGTAGTTTGACTGGGGTGGTCGCCTCCAAAAGAGTAACGGAGGCTTCTAAAGGTTCCCTCAGTACGCTTGGTAACCGTGCGTAGAGTGCAATGGCATAAGGGAGCTTGACTGAGAGACATACAGGTCGATCAGGTACGAAAGTAGAGCATAGTGATCCGGTGGTTCCGCATGGAAGGGCCATCGCTCAAAGGATAAAAGGTACGCCGGGGATAACAGGCTGATCTCCCCCAAGAGCTCATATCGACGGGGGGGTTTGGCACCTCGATGTCGGCTCGTCACATCCTGGGGCTGGAGAAGGTCCCAAGGGTTGGGCTGTTCGCCCATTAAAGTGGCACGCGAGCTGGGTTCAGAACGTCGTGAGACAGTTCGGTCTCTATCTACTGCGGGCGTTAGAAATTTGAGTGGATCTGATTCTAGTACGAGAGGACCGAATTGGACTAACCTCTAGTGTATCTGTTGTCCCGCCAGGGGCACCGCAGAGTAGCTACGTTGGGAAGGGATAAGCGCTGAAAGCATATAAGCGCGAAACCCACCACAAGATGAGATTTCTTTTAAGGATCGTGGAAGATGACCACGTTGATAGGCTACAGATGTAAAGGCAGTAATGTCATAGTCGAGTAGTACTAATAATCCGTAAGCTTATGTACACCCTTTTCCCGAGAGCGAAAGCTCTCGGGAGAGAACTTTCTAATAAATAAAAACCTTTCTTTATCTCAGTATGTTAAAATATTAGCTCGACGCGAGTAAGTCGTAAAGAGGAAAGTCCAAAGTTAAAAAGTTAGTAAAATGACTTTAGACTTTA
>NZ_JBBYHS010000035.1:0-10954 GCF_038290035.1 Flavobacterium calami | reverse complement strand
GTTACACGAGATTTGGGTTTTAGGCTGAATTTAATGATGGTTTTGTACTTTGAAAATTTGTGTTTAATCGAAAAACCTCGCCTCTTTAATCCCAAACCTCGTGTAGCGCCAGAACGTTGGCAGACATATTATGACGAAACTTCAGAAAACAACATTTATCTTAATACTTATTCTTTTTGCAAGTTGTAAAAGGAATGAGAACGATATTGAATTCAACAGAGATATTGAGTTTAACAGAAATGTTTTGGTCGAAATTTTGCCAAGCATAATGGACTCAACTTGTGTTGATGTAAGAATTTTTTCAAATCCTCCGCCTAGATATGGAAAATCAATATTTAACAAAGAAGGTTACTATGTTAAAACTGATTCGACGAAAGCAACTCCAGAAGAAATTAAAAATTTTAAAGAATGGAAACAACAAATTTCTGATATCGAAAAAGATACTTCTAAAGTAATTATTGCTTTTGACCCAAAAATTTTGCCTTATGAAAAAGAGTATGAAAAAATAATAGTCGAAAATTTTCCTAAAGATACTTTACTAAAAATAAAAACAGATAAAACAAAAGAATATATTCTTGATTTTAAGAACATTAAATTGAATGGTAAATTCAAACTAAAAAACATAAATGAATTTGATAAAGAAAACATTTTTGAAAGAAAATACAAATTTAACTTTTCAGGAATATTAAGAGTTTCAGGAATAAAATTTGACAAAAAACGTGAAAACGGAATTCTTGATGTTGGCTTTACTTGTGGAAGATTATGCGGTTATGGAAATAAAATCTTTATCAAGAAGGTAAAGAATAAATGGAAAATAATTAAAATGGAAGAAACTTGGATTTCATAGAAATACGCCTGCCAACACACGCTACAAGCAAGCTGGGCAATTGGCTTAATTTGAAGATAGTTTGTGTTTGATACATTTGTTTTTAACCGAAAGATTGCGCATCTTTAATCCCAGCCTGCGTGTAGCGCGGGAACGTTAGGCGTAATGCTACGAGCAACCGTGCAGACATCAACAATCGGAAAAATTACGACCTTTGACAAATGAAAGAATTGTTTCCATTTTATACCATCGGACATTTTATAAACGAGCCAACAAACCGAACTGAATTTGAAATTATGCGGTTTGACGAAATGGGCGAACCCGAAGTGGACGACATTCACAAACACACTTTTTATGAAATACTTTGGACAGAAAAAGGAATAAGCAAACAAACCATAGACTATAAAGAATATGAAGTTTTGCCAAACAGTTTATTTTTTATCTCACCAAACCAAGTTCATCAATTTGAAGAATGGAAACCGTTGAAAGGTGGTACAATTCTATTTACCGAAGATTTCTTTTTGCTCAACCACAGCAACAAGGACAAACTTTTTGAATTAAGTTTTTTGGACAACTTCTATGCAAATCCTTGTATTCAATTAGACAAGAGAAATTTTGCCGACATCAAGCAAACCATTGACCTAATTACAATCGAACAAAAACGAGCAGACAAAAGCCAAACAATTACACAATCATTGCTTCATATTTTGTTGGCACAAGTTCAGCGTTGCATTGACACAGAAACAGAAAAACCAGTTTCAAAAAAATACTTAATTCTCTTCAAACAGTTCAAAAATCTTTTGGATAAGCATTTTGCCGAAAACAAAACGACTACTTTTTTTGCTCAACAACTTCATATTACTGCACATCATTTAAACCTAATCACAAAAGATATTACAGGAAAAACTGCAAGTGAAGTAATAAGATCAAGAAGTATTTTAGAAGCCAAACGACTTTTAACTTTTACAGACAAGACCGTTTCAGAAATTGCCTTTGAATTGAATTATACGGATAGTTCTTACTTTGCCAAAACCTTTAAAGCCGAAACAAATCTTTCGCCAATGTCATTTAAAACTGAAATGTCCGAAAAGTACCGAACAAGAAACGTTTAATCATAACATCAAAATACCAAGTTGTCGCACCTTTGCATTGTCAATAATGACATCACAATTCAATATTTTATACGATGCAAGAAACAGCAAAATGGGTTTTAGACCCAAGCCACACAAAAGTAGGTTTTAGTGTGCGACACTTCGGAATTTCTGAAACAGACGGTTTTTTCAGAAACTACACAGGAACAGTAACAACAGAAAAGAACGACTTTTCAGATTTAAAAGTTAGCGTAGTTGTGCAAATTGACAGCATAGACACCAACGATGCTCAAAGAGATGCACACTTAAAGGCAGATGACTTTTTTAACGCTGAAAAGTTTCCAGAGATGAAATTTGAAAGCACAAAGTTAGAAACGACTGCAACTGGCAACGAGTACAAATTGCACGGAAATTTGACAATCCGTGATGTAACCAAACCAGTAATTTTTGATTTGGAATACGCAGGTACTGTGCCACAAGACCCATTTGGAAACACAAAAGCAGGTTTCTTTATCTCAGGTAGCATTAACCGACAAGATTTTGGACTTTCGTTTAATGTTTTATTGGGCACAGGTAACTTGGCAGTTTCCGACAAAGTAAAAATCAATATTCCTGTTCAACTTTTAAAAGTAGCCTAACTATGATAAATAAAATTTGGTTTATCACAGGAATTTCAAGCGGTTTGGGCAAGGCACTTGCCCAAACTGTAATTGAAAATGGCGACTTTGTAATCGGTACATTTCGCAATCAAACTCAAGCAGACGTTTTCAATAATCAACACAAAGACGAAGCATTTGCCTTGACTTTGGACATAACAAAACCGACTGAAATTGAAAAAGCAGTTAAAATTGTTACAGGCAAGTTTGGAAAAATTGATGTGCTTGTAAACAATGCAGGTTTTGGGTTTGCAGGTGCTATTGAAGAAACAAGCACAACCGAAACAAGAGAAATTTTTGAAGCTAACTTCTTTGGAACTTTGCAATTAACGCAAACTTTTTTGCCGTTGTTCAGGCAACAAAAAAGTGGACACATCATTCAAATTTCTTCTCACGGTGGTTTTAAAGCATTTCCAGGTTTTGGTATTTACAATGCAAGCAAGTTTGCATTAGAAGGTTTTAGTGAAGCATTGGCAATTGAAGTTGCACCATTGGGCATAAAACTAACCATTGTAGAACCCGGACCATTCAGAACAAACTTTGCAGGCAGTTCTTTCAAAAAAGCCGACAAAATTATTGAAGATTACAATCCAACAGCTGGAACATTTAGAGAACGAATGAAACAAGTGGACGGTAAACAAGAAGGCGACCCAATAAAAGCATCACAAGCCATTATTGATATAACTAAACTAGACACACCACCTTTGCGACTTCCATTAGGAAAAATTGCAATCGTTTCTTTAACTACAAAGTTGGACAGCGTACAAAAAGACATTAACGCATACAAAGACATTGCAGAAAGTGTAGTATATTAGCGGTGGACAAAAGCACATACGCCTAACAGCGGTTTTGCGTCAGGCGGGTTTACCTATTTCGTAAGACAATTTCTGCTATATTTGAAATGCGTGCTTTGTTTCGTGTGAGTGGTAAAACTCCCGCCCGAACGCAAAGCCGCAAAACGTTACAAGCAAGCTTCACAAACATTCTGCAAAAAATGAAAACTGACAAATCGATAAAAGAAATAACTATTGCAGCGATAAACCGAAGTGTAATGAATCCTGAAAATTGGTTGTATTCGAAAGTTTGTGTGGAAGATAAATCTACAGAATTTGTCTTGGAAGAAAATGAATTGCCAATCTTTGAAATAAAAAGCCAGAAAGCAAAAACAATAATTACAACTCGACGCATAATTGAAAAAGAGAATGGAAATCTAAACTTTGTGAGTTTTGAAGAAATTGATGACGTAGTTTACGGAGATTTTAAAAAGCAAGTAAACAAACCTGAATTGTCGAAATTCAGAATTGTAGATATGTATGGAGACGAATTTGATTTTCAAATGGAAACTGGAAAAGCATCAATTGGACTAATTAAAAGTGTAAATACGATGTTGAAATTAAAAGCCAGCTTGTAACAGCCATTTGGCGTGATTGGGGTTTTAGGCAGAATTTAAAAATGATCTTGCATTTGGAAAATTTGTCTTTAACAGCAAAATCTCGCATCTTTAATCCCCAACCTCGCCAAGTGGCGGAACGTTGTATGCTATTTTACTAAAAATCAGAATCAAAATTAAATCTGAAATATCCAAAAATCCATCAAATCAAAAATGAAACTAAAAATTATATATTTATTTGTTTTTTTAACTTTAGTTTCTTGTAAGAAAGACCAAAATGAGAATACAATAGATGAAAATTTTTGTAGAGAACAATTGGAAATTTTAATTGACGAAAGCAGAATCAAAATAGACATTGAAAGTAATATTGGTAGAATTGAAACTGAAAAAATAATTAACAAAAAACCTGTTATAGAAAATAAATCTTTTAAACTCACAGAAGTTGAAAAGCAAAAGTTATTTTCAAATGCATATAAATTAATAACTCTAAAAGAGTATACAATTCAAACTAAGACTTGCAATGCAGGAGAAAATTTTATTTTAAGATTAGTATGTAATAATAAAGTCTTGGAATTTCACCAGTCTTCAGTAGTTAGTTGGTCAAGGATTTCGAAAGAAACAACGGAAATATATTCAATACTTAAAGGCAAAACAGACTTAAAAGAATAAAAACAGCATACAACAGCCATTTGGCGCGATTGGGGTTTTAGTCTGAATTTAAAGATGGTTTTGCATTTGTGAAATTTGTGTTTAACTGAAAAATCTCGCATCTTTATTCCCCAACCTCGCCAAGTGGCGAAACGTTATGGCGTATAGCTCCGCTAACGAGAAGCAACCGAATTTAATCAGGAATTTTAGCTCGCAAAAGCAAAACGAAGCAGAAACCGAGCCGACCGAAATCTGAAACAAAACTCTCCCCTAAATTGTTGCGCACAAACAAAATGTGAACCTCTTTTCGGACAATCGAAAGCGGAATTTTTTTGTCGATTTTTTTGATATTTAACGGAAGTCTAAATTTGAAAAACTGAAACTAATTGGAACGGAAAATCGGAAGGCGGAAAAACTTTCCGAAATTGGAGTCGACAATTGAAACGTCCAAACTTTGGTGCTCAACAGACGTGTCGCTACACACCATAACACACGCTACAAGCGATTTGGGCAATTGGCTTAATTTAGAAATGGTTTTGTATTTGTGAGAATTTGGTTAAACCGAAAAATAGCGCTACTTTAGTCCCAAACCGCGTGTAGCGCGAGACCGTTACTGGAGACTTGTGCCGAAATTACGCAGATAAAAACAATTTGAAAATAAGCATTTGTTTCCGCAGAAAGTTAACAAAGCAGAAACGTGAAAATTGGAACTTTTCAGCAAAAACTTGAAAAAGTGAAACCTGAAAAGCAGAAGCGTGAAAATTGGAATCTGCCAACAGAAATTTGAAAAGCACAAACTTGAATTTTTTTTGCGCAGAATTTTAAAACGAAAAGTAAATAATTGAAAAAAACGTTGAAAATTACGAACCGAAAATCAGAAACGTAAAAATTGGATTTTGCCAACAGAAGTGTGAAAAGTTTACGGTTCAATTGTAATTTCGACAAAACAAGCCTCCAGTAACAGCCGTTTGGCGAGATTGGGGTTTTAGGCTTAACGGAAAGTTGGTTTTGTATTTGGAAAATTTGTGTTTAACCGAAAAATCTCGCATCTTTATTCCCCAACCTCGCCAAGCGCCAGAACGTTATATGCCAGTTCGCCGAAATTACGCAGAAGAAAATAATCAGAAAACGAATATTTAGTTCCGCAGAAATTTTAAAAACAGAAACTTGAAAATTTTACCAAACTGACTCTGAAAGTTGGAATCTGAAAATCGATTTTGCCAAACGAAATCTGAAAGTTAGAATTTGCAAACAGAAGCGTGAAAAATTGGAATTTTAAAGGCAGAAACTTGAAAGTTTTTGCGCAAAAATTATAAAACAAAAAAGAAACTTAAAGAGAAAAACAGAAACTTGAAAATTGGGTTTTGCCAACAGAAACGTGAAAAACTTTCTGGTAAAAAAACGTAATTTCGTCCAAAGAACCGGCATATAACAGCGGTTTGGCGTGATTGCGAATTTAGTGGTAAAATCAAGTTTACGTTTCGCAAGAAATTATATCTTTAACAGAAAATAATCAGTTCCGTACTTCGCAACCACGCCAAGCCGCGGAACGTTAGGAGAGATTGCTCCGTGGACGAACAACAGTAGCATTTAACGAGGATTTTGGAAGCGGAAAAGACTAAAAACGTCTAAAGAAAGCTGACGAAAATTGGGCGCAGAAAATATTGCGGACAAACAAAACGTGAAACGCTGTTCGGACAAACGAAAGCGGATTTTTTTTTGGTTTAACTGAAGTTTGAAACTCAAGTGCTGAAACTAATTGGAACGGAAAAACAGAAGGCGGAATAGCTTGCCGAAATTGAAATCGAAAATTGGAACGGCAAATCGTTCGTGCTTTTCGTCCGTGTCGCAACCTCTCCTAACAGCGGTTACACGAGATTTGGGTTTTTGGCTTAATTTAAAGTTGGTTTTGTATTTGGGAGATTTGGCAAATCCGAAGATAAGGCTTAATTTAATCCCAAACTGCTTGTAGCGCGAGAACGTTATAGGGCAGTTATGCCGAAATTACGCAGATAAAAACAATTAGAAAATAAGCATTTGTTCCCGCAGAAAGTTAACAAAGCAGAAGCGTGAAAATTGGAACTTGCCAGCAGAAACCTGAAAAGTAGAAACCTGAAAAGTAGAAACCTGAAAAACAGAAGCGTGAAAGTCGGTTTCTGCCAACAGAAAGTTGAAAAGTTGAAGTGTAAAATCCGAAGTCTGAAAATTGGAATTTGCCAACAGAAGTTTGAATTTTTTTGAGCAGAATTTATAATTAGAAAGCAAATAATTGAAAATAATAAGCCGAAAATTACGAACCCAAAAACAGAAACGTGAAAATTGGAATGTGCCAACAGAAGAGTGAAAGTTTTGGTGTTTAATCGTAATTTCGACAAAAATAACCGCCCTATAACAGCCGTTACACGAGATTTGGGCATTAGGTTGAATTTAAAGATGGTTTTGTACTTGGAAAATTTGTGTTTAACCGAAAAACCTCGCATCTTTAATCCCAAACCTCGTGTAGCGCCAAGACGTTGTGCGCGATTGCTCCCAAATTGGAAATCGGAAAACCGAAAAATTAGTTGACAATCTAAATTGCAAAATTAAATATTGGAAAGCGGAAAATTGGATTTTGACAAACCGAGACTTGAAAAATTTGGAATCTGAAAAGCAGAAATTTGAAACTTGGATTTTGATAAACTAAAACCGAAAAATTGGAGCCGGAAAATCGAAATCTGAAATTCGAAAATAATATTGAAATCGCATAACCGAACTGTTGTCGATCTTCAGAACTTGCTCACTTTACGTGTCGCAACCTCGCACAACACACGTCTCTAGCTATTTGCAAATTTAGTGGAATTATCGTTTTTAATTCCTATTTTCGTTTAGCCGAAAATAATCTGTTTCATAAGTTGCAAACAACTAGAGGCGCAGAAACGTTAGCAGTCAGTTACCAAAAATAAAAACAGAAATGAAAAATATACTAGCAATTTTATTATTTACAATATCAGTTTGTAGCGCACAGAAAGCTGAAAAAACTATCGTTACAATTCCCAATGCTCCAGGAATAGTCTATGAAGTTGGAAATGGCGAAATATTTGAAAGTGCTATTAAAATTAAAAATGCTAAAAATAAAGAAGAAGGAATTGACGCCGAAAATAAATATTTGGAAAATAAATATGGATTAATAAACGTAGGTTGGAAGCCATTTGGAAGTGAATTCTACGAAGTCAAAAGAAAAACTTACAACTTAATTCATATTGAAATATTAAAAAAGGATGCTAATATTGAAAATGAAATGACAACCGTTTATTTTGATATAACGGAATGTTTAAAAGGAAAATAACCGAACTGCTAACAGCCACTACAACGGATTTGGGCATTGGCTTAATGGAAATTTGGTTTTGTATTTGGAAGTTTAGGCATAACCGAAAGATTACGCATTTTAATCCCAAACCCGCTGTAGTGCCAGAACGTTACAGGAAACCTTGCCACAAAATTAACCGAATAAAAATGAATTATATTTTAGTCATCATCTTATTGTTTTTTTCCACTATCTATTCACAAGATAAAGTTGATTCCTCTTTTATATTTTCAAAATACGAACATTTTGATTCTGATAAAAAAGGAGTTAAACTTAGAGATATCTTGAATGAGGATCGTGAAGCACTAATTATATTCTTGGATGATAGCAAATTCATTTCTTTAAAGAACAATAAAGTTAAATGTTATAGAATATGTAAAGACACTGTAATTAACAATATAGTAGAGTTGAATAATATTGATGCAATAAAATGTAAGTCTATAATTGATACATTGGTCTCGATTGATCCAAAAAAAATAATTAATGAAATTGATAAAGAAAATAGAATACATATCGAAAATTTAGGTAGGTATATGGTATCATTTTATAAAGATAACAAAGCTTTAAAGCTTTTTTATAGTTACTCTTCCGAGACTAATTTTGAAGACAAGTTTACTTTTCCTAAAGACAGAAAAACGTTTTTAAATAATTACTTAAATCTGACAAAATATTTTTATGATAAAGAATTTGAACGAGTGAAATCTTTAGATACGATTTATTTACTTATTGAAAGAGAAAAAAATATACAATATGAGCGATCGAATTTTTCAGACACGATTTATTCGACTATGGTTGAAAAAGGGAAAAATATGACACATATTCTTGATATAAATAAATTAAAAAGCATACGACAAGAAACTTATGACTTCCAATTTAATTGCTCTTATGTCAGTTTTACACATTTAAGTCGCTTTAGTTTTACTGAAACCAGTAATGCATTTTATGAAAAGGAATCATTTTTAAAAACTAATTCTGATAAAATATTGCATCTTGAAGATTTACAAAGATTTACCCAATGTGATTTGGAACTATTAATAGCTTCAAATTACAAAAAAGTTTTTATCATTGATAAAGATGAGATTAATGGTGGGAAAATTAAAATTAAAGAAGTTAAAGGCGGAACTCGGTGTTGGTTGGAACAACAGGAGGATTAAAAGGTAATGGACTTAATGTCTATTTCGTATTAGTAACTAGGTGTTAGAAAACAAATATTGAACGATAAAAAAGGCTTCCTGTAACAGCTACTACAACGGATTTGGGCAATAGGCTTAATGGAAAGATGGTTTTGTATTTGAATGATTTGCTTCGTCCGTTCGTCCCGCTAATTAGCGGGACTCGGGTGGCAAATCCGAAAATAGGGCTTAATTTAGTCCCAAACCCGCTGTAGTACCAGAACGTTAGTGGCAAGGCTAAAAAAAAAAGAGAACGTTGAAAGCAAAAATATATTCAAATAAACTACTTATAGGAGCCACCGACTTACAAATCGGAGACGATAATATGGGTTGCATATTTGGAGAATTTGTTCCAACCGAAAATTATTTTAAATACATACAAAAATCTGTTTGGAAATTTTGGAAAACAAATAAACCTGATTATAAAAAATGGAGTTCTTTACGATTTAATGTCCAATTAGAGAATGGTTATTTTCTTTATCCAATTGGTGGTTATACGTTTGATGATAATCCTGATTTCCCTACCGAACCAAAGCGAATTGATATTGCTGGAATTGACAGAGATGTATTAGATTTTTTTTCTCTACAAAATTCTCCCAACCTTTTTGTTGAAGAGCCTTGGGAAGATATTACAATAAATCAAAAAATTGGTTTTGAAGAAGAACTAAGTAAAGAAATCGGTTTGGAAGAAAAATCTATGTTTGATTTTTTAAAACCTAAACAAGAAAAACATAAACTTTCCGATTTTAAATTTTCTGCACTTTGTAAATATAAATCTGATGATGATGTTTTATTTGAAGTTAGAAATCAAAACTTTGAGAAGCAGTTTGCTGTTATTCATTTGACCTGGAAAGGTAAAAAGGAAATTGATGGATTTCCAGGAACTGATTTTTTTAAAGACTTTAATGAATTTAGAAATTTAAGAATGATTCCAGACAAAAATGAATGGGAAGAATTGGAAAGCTGAAAAGCCCAGCCACTAACAGCCACTACAACGGATTTGGGCATTTGGCTTAATGGAAAAATGGTCTTGTATTTGGGATGATTTGGCAAATCCGAAAATAGGGCTTAATTTAGTCCCAAACCCGCTGTAGTGCCAAGACGTTACCAGCAATAGAAAACAAAACTCTACAGAAAATGAAAATCTCAAGAATTTTATTAGAAACTATTTTTCCAATTACAATTGGAGCGATATTTATTGTTGGATATTTTTTCATTACCGACAAATTCTTCCGAGAGCCAGGTTTAGAAGATTGTGAAAGTTGTTATCCAAGTACCTTAGAATATTTAAAAAATATATTGGGGATTGTATTACCTATCAGTTTGTACCAAATAGCTATTGGCAATTCGATTCTCAATAGAAATGGAAATAGATTGAAGCTGAGCTTTCTGAATAGCATTGTATTTGCAATTTTAGTCATTGGAATATTAATTGTGATAAATTTATTTCTAAGAAAAGTTGAATGGGAGTTCTATCCGGTAATCTTTATAGCACTCATTCTTTTTGGATTATTATTTACAGTACTAATAAAATTTAGTCGAAAAATGTTTGCTGATAAATTTATCGAGTAAAATCTACTGCTGGTAACAGCCACTACAACGGATTTGGGCATTAGGCTTAATGGAAAAATGGTCTTGTATTTGGGAGATTTGGCAAATCCGAAAATAGGGCTTAATTTAGTCCCAAACCCGCTGTAGTGCCAGAACGTTAGCGGTCAGTTTGGTAGAAATCGAAAAAATGAAAACATTGCAAATGAAAATCATCAAAATCATTATTGCATTTATGTTTGTAACCATTTCTTTTGGACAAATTCCGCCAAAAGGAACA
>NZ_JBBYHS010000034.1:0-16418 GCF_038290035.1 Flavobacterium calami | reverse complement strand
ATTGATTGATTGCGATTTAAATATTACTTTAGCCATTGCTCGTTTTTTGTGCAACTCTAAGATACTATTTTAGATTAAAAACAGCAAAAAAAAGGCTGTCCTTACTTTTAGGACAGCCTCTTTGAAATTTGACAACATTATCGTTATACCCCTGGTAAATCTCCACCTTCTTTTGTAGGTAAATCAGATTTACCCATTAAGTAAATATCAACCTGACGAGCAGCCTCTCTACCTTCAGAAATAGCCCACACAATCAATGACTGTCCTCTTCTCATATCTCCGGCAGTAAATATATTAGGAACATTAGTCTGGTAATTATTTGCCTTGTAATTGTTTCTAAAATCAATTTCAAGACCCAACTGTTCGCTTAATGTTTTTTCTGGCCCAGTAAATCCAAGTGCCAGTAAAGCTAAGTCACAAGGCCATACTTGTTCAGAACCTTCTACTTCAAGTAATTCAGGACGCTGCCCTGGAACCATTTTCCATTCTACTTTTACTGTTTTCAAAGCTATTAATTTACCCTTTTCGTCTTTGATAAATTCTTTTGTATTGATTAACCAGTCTCTTTCACAACCTTCTTTGTGCGAGGTAGAGGTTTTTAACTGCAATGGCCAGTAAGGCCAAGGAGTCGATGCACTTCTTCCAACTGGCGGTTTTGGCATAATCTCAAAATTCGTTACCGATTTTGCACCGTGACGATTTGATGTTCCCACGCAATCAGAACCTGTATCTCCACCACCAATTACGATTACATCTTTTCCGGTCGCTAAAACCTGATTTTCGATTTTTTCTCCAAAAACCACTTTAGTCTGCTGTGTTAAGAAATCCATTGCCTGCACTACACCATCAGCATCAGCTCCCGGAGTAGGCAAACCTCTTCTTTCTGTAGCACCTCCACAAAGTACAATTGAATCAAATGCTTTTAAATCTTCAATTGAATAGTTTACACCAACATTTGTATTTACTTTAAAGGTAATTCCTTCTGCCTCTAAAATAGCAATACGTCTGTCGATAATTCCTTTTTCTAATTTGAAATTTGGAATACCATAACGTAATAAACCTCCAATAGCATTGTCTCTTTCAAAAACAGTAACAGTGTGACCTGCTCTGTTTAATTGCTGAGCTGCTGCTAAACCTGCAGGACCTGATCCTACCACCGCAACTGTTTTACCAGTTCTTACTTTTGGCGGCTGTGGCTTGATCCATCCTTCTTTAAAGGCACGCTCCACAATATTTTTCTCTATATTTTCAATAGCAATTGGCTCCTCTATAAGTCCCAATACACATGCTTTTTCGCATGGTGCAGGACACAAACGTCCTGTAAATTCAGGAAAGTTATTGGTTGAATGTAAAATCCATGAGGCTTTTTGCCATTCTTCCTGGTATACCATGTGATTGAAATCGGGAATTAAATTCCCAAGAGGACAACCACTGTGACAAAAAGGAATACCACAATCCATGCAACGAGAACCCTGAGTAGTAATTTCAGCTTGACTCAAAGGAATCGTAAATTCATTATAATTCGTTACACGTTCTTTAACTGCTATATATGATTCGTCTTGTCTTTCGAATTCTTTAAAACCTGTTACTTTTCCCATTGTATTATGCTGTTAATTCTTCTACCATTTGTTCTTCTGTTTCCAGACGCTTCAACGCTTTTTTGTACTCTGTAGGCATCACTTTTACAAAATTGTCCAAGCTTCCTGCCCAATCGTTTAATAATTCTGTTCCTTTTGTACTGTTTGTGTATAGAACGTGTCTTTCGATCAAATTTCTTAAGTCATCAGCATCAGCGCCTTCAACTGTTTCAAATTCGATTGTTTCCGTATTACACAATCCGTTTTTAAATTTGTGTTCAGGATCATAGACATAAGCGATACCACCGCTCATACCTGCAGCAAAGTTACGTCCTGTACTGCCAAGTACCACAACTTTACCTCCGGTCATGTACTCACAACCGTGATCTCCAACACCTTCCACTACAGCAATCGCTCCAGAATTACGTACTGCAAATCGTTCTCCGGCTATACCATTAATATAAGCCTCTCCTTCGATTGCACCAAATAAACAAACGTTTCCAACAATGATATTATTCTCAGCTACAAATGTTGCATTTGCAGGTTTTTTAATAATTAATTTAGCTCCGGATAAACCTTTACCTAAATAATCATTCGTATTTCCTTCTACGGTAAAAGTAAGTCCGTGAGCACTAAAAGCGCCTAAACTCTGTCCCGCAGAACCAGTAAAATTAACATTTAAGGTATCCTCAGGTAATCCAAGGTGACCATAAATTTTTGAAATTTCATTACTAACAATAGCACCAACAGAACGGTTTATGTTTTTAATTGGATACGACAATGTCATTTTTTCTTTTCTATACAAAGCACGGTGAGAATCTCTCAGGATTTGGAAATCCAACACTCCCTCTAAACCATGATCCTGCTTTTCCGTATTACGGATCGGCATTTTTTTGTAAGCATCCGGTCTATGCAGGATTGAAGATAAATCTAGTCCTTTAGCTTTATAATGCTCAATTGCTTTGTTTGAATTGATTTTATCAGTCTGACCTACCATTTCAGCCAACGTTCTAAAACCTAACTGAGCCATAATGCCTCTTAATTCTTCTGCAACATAATAGAAGAAGTTAATAACGTGCTCAGGAGTTCCTTTGAAGTTTTTACGCAAATCTTTATCCTGAGTAGCAATTCCGACAGGACAAGTATTCAGGTGACATTTACGCATCATGATACAACCAGAAGCTACAAGAGGAGCAGTTGCAAAACCAAATTCCTCAGCTCCTAATAAAGCAGCTATTGCAACGTCACGACCTGTTTTTAACTGACCGTCACACTCTACTACGATTCTGCTTCTTAAGTTATTCAACACTAATGTCTGTTGTGCTTCTGCCAATCCAAGTTCCCAAGGAAGACCTGCGTGTTTCAATGAAGTCAAAGGAGAAGCTCCTGTTCCTCCGTCATAACCTGCAATCAAAACAACGTCAGCCTTTGCTTTCGCAACACCGGCAGCAATTGTACCAACACCCACTTCAGAAACCAGTTTCACATTGATGCGGGCTTCTCTGTTGGCATTTTTCAAGTCAAAGATTAATTGAGCCAAATCTTCAATAGAGTAAATATCGTGGTGTGGCGGTGGCGAAATCAATCCTACGAAAGGAGTTGAGTTACGCGCCTCTGCAATCCATGGTAATACTTTTTCCCCAGGCAGCTGACCGCCTTCTCCAGGCTTAGCGCCCTGAGCCATTTTTATCTGAATTTCTTTTGCATTTGTCAGATAGTGGGAAGTAACCCCAAAACGTCCCGAAGCAACCTGTTTGATAGCCGAGTTACGGCTGTCACCATTTACATCCGGCTGGAAACGTTTTCTGTCTTCTCCTCCTTCACCTGAATTGGATTTTCCACCAATACGGTTCATTGCAATGGCTAAATTTTCGTGTGCTTCTCTTGAAATCGACCCGTAAGACATTGCACCCGTTTTAAAACGTTTCACAATTTCTGTCCAAGGCTCTACTTCTTCTAATGGAATCGGATTTAAATTATCAAATTCAAATAATCCACGAATAGTCATTAAACTTTTAGCCTGATCATTTATTGTATTAGAATACACATCATAACTGCTCTGATCGCTTAATCGAACAGCCTGCTGTAATTTTGCAATCGTAGTAGGATTAAACAAGTGTCTTTCTCCATTACGTCTCCATCTGTATTCTCCTCCAATATTTAAACCTAATCTACTTGCAATTAGTTTATCAGGGTAAGCATATTTATATCTTTCTGTAATTTCTTTTTCAATTTCATATAACCCAATACCTTCAATTCTTGAAGTTGTATACGGGAAGTATTTTTCTACAAATTTAGAATTGAATCCAACAATTTCAAAAATCTGAGAACCTCTGTATGAATGTAAAGTTGAGATTCCGATTTTGTTCATAATTTTTAAAATTCCTGAACCAATTGCTTTATTGAAATTATCAACCGCTTTTTGTTCTGAAATTCCTGTAATAAATCCTTCCTGAACCTGTACACGTATAATTTCATTTACCATATAAGGATTGATCGCACTTGCACCATATCCAAATAAAGTAGCAAAATGATGTGGCTCACGCGGCTCTGCAGATTCCATGATAATGTCAAAATAAGAACGCTTACGCAAACGATTCATCTGATGATTCACATACGAACAAGCCAATAAAGCCGGGATTGGAGCAAACTCCTTATTTACTCCTCTGTCAGAAAGAATAATAATATTAGTTCCTCTTTCTACAGCTTTTGTAATTTGTACGATAATTTCATCCAAAGCATTTTCTAAACCATTCATACCCTCAGCTTTAGGATATAAAATTTTAAAAGTTTCTGCTTTAAAGTTATCGATAGAAATCGTTCTGATTTTTTCTAAATCTCCATTAGAAATAACCGGATTCTGGATTCTTAATTTGCGACATTGCTTACTTGTAATATCAAAAATATTACGATCCTGACCTAAATTTAAAGCAATATCAGTCACAATTTCCTCACGAATACCATCCAATGGCGGATTAGTTACCTGAGCAAATAATTGTTTAAAATAGTTCGGAATTAATTGAGGTCTGTCTGATAAAACAGCAAGAGGAGTATCAATTCCCATTGAACCCAAAGCTTCTTTACCTGTCTGAGCCATAGGTGTAATTACATCCTGAATATCTTCTAAAGTGTAATTAAAAAGACGCTCTCTTGTAGGCAAATCACTAGTTTCAACCGGACAAACGTCTGATGTTTCAGGAACATCTCTTAAGTGCAATCTATATTGGTTTAACCATTCCTGATAAGGTCTTTCAGAAACAATTTTACTTTTAATTTCTTCATCATTGATGATTCGGCCTTCATTCATATCCACAAGGAACATTTTACCAGGCTCTAATCTACCATGACTTTCAACATCTTCAGCAGCAACTTCTACAACCCCAATTTCAGAAGCCATAATCAATTTACCACTTTTAGTCACTGTATATCTTGAAGGTCTTAGTCCGTTACGGTCTAATAAAGCCCCTACATAATCACCATCAGAAAAAGGTACAGAAGCAGGACCATCCCATGGCTCCATAATACAAGCATTATACTCATAAAATGCTTTTCTTTCGGGAGACATTGTTTTGTGTTTTTCCCATGCTTCAGGAATCATCATCATCATTACTTCCGGCAATGATCTTCCTGTGTGCGTTAACAACTCCACAACCATATCCATAGAAGCAGAATCTGACTTGCCCGGTAAAATAATTGGGAATAATTTATCGATTTGTGGTCCGAAAACCTCACTTTTCATAATTTCTTCGCGAACACGCATTCTGCTCACGTTACCACGCAACGTATTGATCTCTCCATTCTGACACATGTATCTGAATGGCTGAGCTAATTCCCAGGTTGGCATTGTATTGGTAGAAAAACGCTGGTGTACTAACGCCAGACGAGTAACCAAATCCGTTTGCTGTAAATCAGTATAATACGGCCCAATATCTTCAGGCATAATAATACCTTTATATATTATAGTAGTCGTAGATAAACTAGGGAGATAAAAATAAGAACTTTGCGAAATTTTCGAATGTCTGATTGTATGTTCCGTAATTTTACGTGCAGCGTACAATTTTGCTTTAAAAACAGCATCCTCTAAAGCTTCTTTTTTTCCAATAAAAATTTGTTCAATAGTTGGTTCTGATGCCAAAGCAATTTCTCCAAGTTGAGAAGAATCAACCGGTACTTCTCTCCATCCTAAAATAGAAAGTCCCTGCGCTTTGATTTCTTTTTCAAAAATATCTTTACAAAAATCATATTGATTTTTAATTTTTGGTAAAAATACCATTCCAACAGCATACTCACGTGCAGCCGGTAATTCAAAATCACATACCCTCTTGAAATAATCATGAGGAATATCAATTAAAAGTCCAGCTCCGTCTCCTGTTTTACCATCAGCACTCACACCTCCCCTGTGTTCTAGCTTAACCAGAATCTCAAGAGCGTCATGAATAATTTGGTTTGTCTTTTCTCCTTTAAGATTGCAGATAAAACCAGCTCCGCAATTTTCATGCTCGAATTCTGGCAAATAAAGGCCTTGTTCTTTTAGTTTCATTCTCGATATTTTTTTTTTTACAAAAATAAAGATTTCATTAAACATAATGCATCCAAAACACACTTTAGCTTACACTTTTATAGGAATATTAGAAAAACGGTTCTTAAATGATAATAATATTATATTAGGTAGCATGAATTAACAAATTGATAATCCATTTTAAATTATATTAAGAAAAATCAACAAATCAACCACGAAAACACAATGCTTTTACTTAATTCTAAAACGATATAGTGTCTTAAAATTAACACTAAGTACATATTTGTTTAACCTTTTTTAAACTTTGAAACAGATTTATTTAACAAACCGGGTCTCGTTTATTTTTAATTGAAAAAGATTTTACTTTTCACTTCAATTTTGCTACTTTTGTCGCACTTTTATTCTGAAATAAATTCAGAACCAGACAAATTCTATATTATGAACATACACGAATATCAAGGAAAAGAGATTTTAGCAAGTTACGGAGTACGCGTTCAACGCGGAATTGTAGCTAATAATGCGGTTGAAGCTGTAGCTGCTGCAAAACAATTGACTGCCGAAACTGGTACAGGATGGCACGTAATAAAAGCACAAATTCACGCAGGTGGACGTGGAAAAGGCGGCGGTGTTAAACTGGCTAAAAACCTACAACAGGTTGAAGAACTTGCTGAACAAATTATCGGAATGCAATTGATTACACCTCAGACTCCGCCTGAAGGTAAAAAAGTAAACAAAATTTTAGTTGCTGAAGATGTTTATTATCCTGGTGAAAGCGAAACTTCTGAATTTTATGTTTCTGTTTTATTGAATAGAGCTACAGGTCGTAACATGATCATGTATTCTACCGAAGGAGGAATGGATATCGAAGAAGTTGCTGAGCACACTCCACACTTAATCTTTACTGAAGAAGTAGATCCTTCTGTAGGCTTACAAGGTTTTCAGGCTAGAAGAATTGCTTTTAATTTAGGTGTTTCTGGAAATGCTTTCAAAGAAATGGTAAAATTCATCGATGCACTTTACAATGCTTACATTGGTTCTGATGCTTCTATGTTTGAAATCAACCCGGTTTTAAAAACTTCAGACAACAAAATCTTAGCCGTTGATGCTAAAGTTAACATTGACGATAACGCATTATACAGACAACCTAAATATGCTGAAATGAGAGATATCCGCGAGGAGAATCCAATCGAAGTTGAAGCTAAAGAAGTTGGCCTAAACTATGTTGACCTTGACGGTACTGTAGGATGTATGGTAAACGGAGCTGGTCTTGCAATGGCAACTATGGACTTAATTAAATATGCTGGTTTTGAGCCTGCTAACTTCTTAGACGTTGGTGGAACTGCTGATGCTAAACGTGTTGAAACAGCTTTCCGTATCATCTTAAAAGATCCAAACGTAAAAGCTATCTTAATTAACATTTTCGGAGGAATCGTTCGTTGTGACCGTGTTGCTCAGGGTGTTGTTGATGCTTACAAAAACATGGGTGATGCTATTAAGGTACCAATCATTGTTCGTTTACAAGGAACAAATGCTGAAATTGCAAAAGAATTAATTGACAACTCTGGTATGCCAATCTTATCTGCAGTTCAATTTCAGGAAGCTGCTGACCAGGTTAAAGCTGCTCTTTCTTAATCAAATAAGAAATCAAAATATATAGAAAATCCATTCCATTTCGGAGTGGATTTTTTTTGTTATTACCCGCAAAGCACGCTGAAATTATTTATTTTATCATATCTATAAAAGCACAAAGTCCGCAAAGTTTATAAATCAAAACTTTGCAGACTTTACGTAACTTTTAGCGTGCTTTGCGGTTAAATTATTTCTTATTCTTCCCGTTTTTGAAAACCACTTTTTCTACAACAGATGGTTTTCCATTTCCTTTTGGAAATGCTTTCTTTTTAGATTTTCCAACTGATGCACCTGACTTTGACGGACTTTTATCGCCTCTGTATTTTTCAGAATCTTTTGGAGCTGCTTTAAATTCCGGTCTTTCTTTAGAAGTTTCCTTTTTCGGGATCTCCGCTTTATGTTTCGCCAAAACATCTGTTGGGTTTTTCGGATTTTCCTTAGTCCCCCTTAAATGAATCACCAATCCGTTTAAGAAGTTTCTCAAAACCTGATCGCCACATTCCATATAATTTGGATGATCTTCAGCTCTGAAAAAAGCACCCAATTCTGATTTTGAAATCCTAAAATCTACTAATTCTAAAATTTCAACTATTTGATCATCACGGAGCATCAAAGCCACACGAAGTTTTTTTAAGATATCGTTGTTCGTCATTTTTTGTTTTGTTTCAGACTTGAGGATTCAAGTTTATTTTCTTCTCCTCAGCATCGTTTATTTTGCAAAGGTACACTATTTCAAAAGGAAATATTAAAATAAAATTACACCAATTCCGGTTCTTTGAGGATAAATTGTTTTTCCATATTGAATTGAAACTCCGCTTGCAATATCTTCTGCCAAAAGCAAAGCGCCATCCATATCAACATAATCTAATTCTGGCAGTAAATGTGCAATAGCAGAAATTCCAACCGATGATTCAGTCATGCAACCCACCATTGTTTTTAAACCCAGTTTTTTGGCTTCAGCAATCATTCTTCGACCTGGTGTTATCCCTCCACATTTCATCAATTTAATATTCACACCATGAAAATGATTGTGACATTTTGCAACATCAGCTTCTTTGATACAGCTCTCATCTGCCATTACAGGTAAAACAGAATTTTGACAAACCTCCCACTGTCCTTTCCAATTATCAGCTTTCAAAGGCTGTTCGATAAATTCTACGTTTAAATCTTTAAATACTTTTGCATTTTCTAAAGTTTCCTCAACTGTCCAGGCGCAATTGGCATCGACCCTAAAAATAGCATTGGTATGTTTTCGCAATTCGGTAACAATCGCAATATCATCAGGAGTTCCCAGTTTAATTTTATAAATAGGCCACGGAAGTTCTTCCATTTTTCTGACCATATTTTCTATAGTATCAATTCCAATGGTATAATTTGTCAGTGGATTATGACTAATGTTATAATCCCATAATTCATACAGCTTTTTACCATTTTTTCGTGCATACAAATCATTATACGCATTATCCAAAGCACATAAAGCAAAAGGATTATTTTGCAAAAACGGAGCAATTTTTGACCAGAACTGTTCAGGCGTTTCATTCGAAGTTCCTTCAATCAGCGTTCGAATCTGTTCAATATCATTTTGCAAAATCTCAACGGTAATATTATAATACGGATTTGAAGTTGCCTCACCAAATCCGAAAATTCCATCATCTTGTAATTCCACAATTAACGAAGGCTGAAAATCGATTGTTTTTCTTGAAATTCTAAAAGTGTGTTTTAATTTTAAATTATAAGTTCTTACGATTAACTTCATACACAAACACTTTTAAATTATTATTTTCAAAATGACCCTGATAACACCACAGACATTGCTTTGGCCTTTAACAAACATTCTTCATATTCTTTTTCAGGAACAGATTGAGCCGTGATAGCACTTCCAACGGAAAATGAAACGTATTTATTCTCCTGATTATATAAAATACTTCTGATTACAACATTAAAATCAAAATCACCTTCAGGAGTAAAGTAACCTACTGCTCCACTATACAAACCACGTTTGGTTTCTTCCAGATTTTCAATAATTTTCATTACCGAAATTTTTGGAGCTCCTGTCATACTTCCCATTGGAAAAGTTGTTTTTAAAACATCTACAGGAGAATATTGAGGATCTAATTTTGAAGTTACTGTAGAAATCATTTGGTGCACCTGCAAAAAGGAATAAATTTTACAAAGCTCTGTAACTTCTACTGAACCTTTTTGCGCTGTGTGCGACAAATCATTTCGAACCAAATCGGTAATCATAATATTCTCAGCACGTTCTTTTGCATCGTTTTCAAGACTTTGTTTCGATTTTTCATCTTCATTTACATCCAAAAATCGCTTTGAAGTTCCTTTTATTGGCTGAGAAATAATAGTATCTCCCTTTTTTTTAAGATATCTTTCCGGTGAAGCGGAAAGTAAAAATTGTTTATTATTTTTAAAGAAAACCGAAAATGGCGCTTTTGAAATCTCATTCAGTTTTTGAAATTTTTCCAGCGGGTTTATAACTGCATTTTCAGCAAAAAACTCCATACAAAAATTAGCTTCGTACATATCACCTACGTGAATGTGTTCCAGCATTTTTGTTACTTTTTGGAGATATAATTCTTTTGAAATTCGTTGTTTCACTTCGACTTTATCCAAAGTTTGAAAAGAAGCATTTATACTTTGAATAATTTCTTTAAAATCATCTTCGACTTCATCATCACATAACATCAAATAACTGATTTCAAGCTGGTTTCCTTTCAATAAAAACATTTTTTTGGGCTGAAAGAAAAACAAATCAGGAAAATTCAGTCCATCAAAATTGGATGATTTTAAAGACTCTGTATCATTTTTAAGATCATAAGACAAATAACCAAAAAGCCAGTCTTTTGTAGTTTGCTGATACTGTTTTAAATCCTCAAAAGCATTATAAAAATCTGTTTTTAAAGACGTAAAAGCATCAACAGCCATCATACAATCAAAGCTGGAATATTCTTGCGGATAGGAATTACTATCCAAAAAAATAACCTCTCGAAATTGTTGCGACCAACTTAAAAGCTGTTGTTTAAAATGCTCCGGATCCGGAATGTGCCTGTGAATGGAAACTCTCAAAAATGAATCAATTTTAGACTTCAAAATTACGACAAAAAATTTCCTTCAATAAAGTAATCTTCAAAAAATATTGGCACACTTTTTAGTATATCGAATTAACAGTAATTCTTAAAACTTTTCCGATTATTTGATTTGAACATTACCTACCCTTTATACAAATATTTATTAATCAACATTTAAAAACCTTATGAAAACAATTGCAAAATTAGGTTTGACCACCTTCGCAATCACGGCAGTATTATTTTCCTGCAAAAAAGCAGATGCTACGGCTGAAGCTACAGCAGATTACTCAACAACCGACAGTACAGCTGTTGCAACCACTTCTGTTACTTCATCGTCTGCAGCAGTCGAGAAAAAAGACAGCAAACAGAAATTCATCCGAACTGCTGATATCAAATTCAAGGTTAAAAACGTCGTCAAGTCAACTTATGCAATTGAAAATGCCACCCAAAAATTTGGTGGATTTGTTACCTATACCAACTTACAGAGCACTATTCAGGAACAGATTAAAACCAAAATCAGTCAGGACAGTACGCTTGAAACTACTAAATATACGGTAGAAAACAACATTACAATCCGTGTTCCCAATACCCAGCTCGATACAGTTATAAAAACTATTGCAAAACAAATTGATTTCCTTGATTTCAGGGTAATCAAAGCCGATGATGTTTCACTGAAATTATTATCAAATCAGCTTTCTCAAAAAAGAAGTACCAATACCGAAAAAAGAGTTGAAAAAGCGATTGATGAAAAAGGTAAAAAAATTAATGATATTATGGAGGCTGAAAATACTTTGGCTAACCAGAAAGAAGCAAATGATAATCGAATAGTAGAAAATTTATCACTTCAGGATCAAATTAATTTCAGCACCGTTACTTTACAGCTTTATCAAAACGAAACCATAAAACAAGAAATAATTGCCGGCGAAAAAGATCCTGCTGCTTACAAACCAAATCTTGGAATCCAGATAATAGACTCCCTAAAAAGCGGCTGGTATATTTTACAGTCAATTTTAGTTTTCTTTGTTAATCTGTGGCCATTTATCTTCATAAGCATTGGCGGATTTTTCCTTTATAAAAAAATAAAGAAGAAACAATAAAAGTGTTAATAAAATAGCAATTTCGTAATTAAAAAATCATTATCTTTGATAGAGTATTAGATTTGTTCCAAAAACAAAATACTTTTATAATAAAATTCTCGACAAGATAATTTTTAAAAACTCTTTTAGAGAATTAAATTAGACGATTTCTCAAGCACATAATTTATATTTTTTTAACCCATTAAATTTAGTATTATGAAAATTGCTACTATCATTGTCCGCGTTCTAATTGGCCTTTTGTTACTTGTTTCTTCTGTTGGATATTTTTTTCATCTTTTTCCGGAACCTGAAACTACTGGTAATTTTAAGGCTTTTAATATAGGCTTAGTTGCTTCGACTTATTTACTTCCTTTAGCAAAATCTATTGAATTACTTTGCGGAATCGCTTTTGTCACGGGACGTTTTGTAACATTAGCCAATATTTTGATTTTACCCATAACGGTAAATATTCTGTTCATCAATTATTTTCTTGCTCCGGAAGGCTTACCGATTGCAGGTTTATTATTCTTAGCTAATTTATTTCTGATTTACAGATACTGGGATAATTATAAAAGCGTTTTTACTCCATGATCCTGATTTTAATTTAAAATACAGAACCCGACAGATTTTCAGTTTCAAAACCTGTCGGGTTTCTTTTTAATTTGTTTTATCGTGTTTTACCCAAACTAAATCAGATGTTGTATAACCGATTTCCTGAGCTTTTTTCAAAAATTCAGTTTTAACACCTTCCGGAATTGTCTTTTCCCTGGAAAGTATCCACATATATTTTAAACTTTCTCCGGCAACAAGAGCATATTTATAATCGGGATCAATTGAAACAACATTATAACCGGAATAAAATGGACCGAAAAAGGATACTTTCAGCATTGCAACACTTTCCTTTTCGACAAATTTAGCTTTTCCGATGCTCTGCTCCCATTTGTCTTTTTTAAAATTATACCCTTTATTGTCAACTCTAATTGTTTTATTTTCATTCAAAGAATACTCCGCAGTCACGTTATCCAAATCTCTCTCCCATTTATAATCCAGCCTAGCGATTTCATACCATTTGCCAAGATATTTTGCGCTGTCAAAATTTGTTACAGCAGTTGCTTTCTTCGGAATTCCTCCTCCGCATGAGTATAATGCGAACGCTATTCCTGCCCCAATTAAAACCGGCACTATATATCTGTTTTTCATACTATTCTATTTTATATTTCTATAAAGATAGTATCCAACAAACACATTTGATTTACAAAATTTCACCTCAGATTTACATCTTTCAGAATATTCATTTTAATATTCTAACAAAAAAATTAAATTTGATAACTAATCAATCTGTAAAAATGAAAAAATATATTTTCTTAATCCTTCTTTTTTATTCTTCTTATTCCAGATCGCAATATACCAAAGCTGTAGATTCATTAAACAATGAAATATGTAAATCATTAGCTCAAAACAAAAATCTAAATAACGAAATTCGAATTAACACTATTAACAATTCATATATTTCCCCTTATTTATCAAAATTTAAAGATACTATCATTCAAAAAAAAATATTTGAGCAGATATTTTACAGACTACAAAAAGACTGTAATGAATTTGTAGCACTTTTTCCAAACAAATCACCTGAAAGTACCTGGTCTATGCAAAACGAAGAACCGTCCCAAAATATATCGAAAAAACAATGTACTGATTTTAGTAAGACTTCTAAATACTATTATGTCGAAAATGACGGCAATAAAGTAGAAGTAACTTTACAAGATAATTTATGGATCGAAAAATTCTCAGACAATACTTTTTCAAAACTACATTATAAAAACAAAGGCAATTGTGAGTTCGAGCTTGAATTTATTGAAAGTAATAATGTATCCAGAAAAAATTTCAGCATTAAAGGCGAAAAATATTTATACAAACTATACGACGAAGATAATTTGACCTACAGTGTTTATACAAAAAATAAAGAGACTTATTATACTTTCAAAATAGTAAAGCAATAAAAAACCGCCAGATAAATTCTGACGGTTTCTAAAATATGATTTTACGTAAATATTATACGTGAATAGCTCTATTTTCAGTAGCTGCCAATGCTGCTTCTTTTACCGCTTCCGCGAAAGTTGGATGTGCATGGCTCATTCTTGAAATATCTTCAGCAGAAGCTTTAAATTCCATAGCCGTAACTGCTTCAGCAATTAAATCTGCAGTACGCGCTCCAATCATGTGAACTCCTAAAACTTCGTCTGTTTTTTCATCAGCAAGAATTTTTACGAATCCGTCTAAATCAGCACTTGCTCTGGCACGTCCTAAGGCTTTGAAAGGGAAACTTCCAGATTTATAAGCAATTCCAGCAGCTTTCAATTGCTCTTCAGTTTGTCCAACTGCAGCAACTTCCGGCCAGGTGTAAACTACACCAGGAATTAAGTTATAATCGATGTGTGGCTTTTGACCCGCTAAGATTTCAGCAACCATAGTTCCTTCTTCTTCTGCTTTGTGTGCTAACATTGCTCCACGAACAACATCTCCAATAGCGTAGATATTTGGAACACTGGTTTGTAAATGATCGTTTACTTCAACTTGTCCTCTGTCAGAAATTTTAACTCCGGCTTTGTCTGCGTTTAATCCGTCTGTGTAAGGACGACGGCCAACAGAAACTAATGAATAATCCCCTTCAAGTGTAATAGTTTCTCCTTTTGCATTTTCAGCCTGAACCGTAATGGCATCGCCGTTTCTTTCTACTGATTTTACTTTGTGAGAAACATAGAATTTCATTCCTTGTTTTTTCAATACCTTAGTTAATTCTTTAGAAAGAGAACCGTCCATTCCCGGAATGATTCTATCCATGAATTCTACTACTGAAACCTGAGCTCCTAAACGAAGGTAAACCTGCCCAAGCTCGATTCCGATAACTCCTCCTCCAATAATCACTAAGTGTTTTGGAACTTCTTTTAAAGCTAATGCTTCAGTGGAAGTGATGATTCTTTCTTTATCAATTTTGATAAATGGCAAAGAAGATGGTTTTGATCCTGTAGCGATTACAGTATATTTTGCTTCAATAGTTTCTGAAGTTCCGTCAGCTTTTGCAACAGCAATGTGCGTTGCGTCTACGAAAGAACCCAAACCATTGAAAACAGTAATTTTATTTTTATCCATTAAGTAGTTGATTCCGCCCACGGTTTGATCTACAACGGCTTGTTTACGTGCAATCATTTTCTCTAAATTGATTTTTACATCTCCGGAAACTTCAATTCCGTGATCTGCAAAATGAGCAATTTCTGCATAATGATGAGAAGATGATAACAATGCTTTTGAAGGAATACAACCCACATTAAGGCAAGTTCCGCCTAAAGAATTATATTTTTCTACAATAGCAGTTTTGAAACCTAATTGTGCGCAACGAATTGCCGATACATATCCGCCAGGACCTGAACCTATAATGACTACGTCAAATGAACTCATACTTTGTCTATTTTATTTTTAGCGTCACAAATTTAAGGAATAAAGTTTTGTTTAAAGTTTAATTTTTAATGTTTTTTATTTGGTTTTAGTACGTATACGTGATTTTTTTGATAGGAAATTTTTCCCTCAGAAAGATTCGAAAAAACGGAAACAAAAGTTCTTTGCCCGCCATTTTCTTTACATGATGAGAATATTATCATTAAACAATAATTGTCTTTTTCACTTTAAACAAGTTTAGTCGAATTATTAAAAATCATCATCATTATCTTCACTCGGACAAAAGCCAAACCCGACTTAAATTACATAATTGCCCCCAAAACCAATTCCACTTGATTCGCTTTTAGATCTCAATTCGAAGGAGTCAGAAATGTAGATTTCTTCTTATTCAGATTATCTAATCTTTTTGCCTAATACCCAAGATTTGCCTTTGATCCCCTACTTTTGCGCATGATCCTAAATTGACTTCTAAATGCTTTTTTATTGTTGTGGATTGAAATAGTTTATGCATAAATAGTAGTCAGTCCCAAAAGGAAAAAACGCTACATTACTTACTTCTCTTTTATTTTTATATTGAAAGATTTTAGTAGAAGAGCTAGCGCTTCATGTTGTTTAAGTAGTTTAGAATTCACTGTTGATTTTTGAAGATTAGTTTCAGGTGGTTTGATTTGACCAGTTTTAAAATATTGGAATTTAGGTTGTTAAAAATTTGTCGAATTTTATTTCCAAAAAAGCTTGTGAAATCAAAGTTCTGTTGTATTTTTGCACTCACAATAAAGCAGGGTTTGGTAGTTCAGTTGGTTAGAATACATGCCTGTCACGCATGGGGTCGCGGGTTCGAGTCCCGTCCAGACCGCAATATTGAGGAAAGCCTTTCTTAACGGAAAGGCTTTTTTATTTTTTATTATAGTTGTAAATAAGTTGTCAGTCCAGATTCTGGATCATGGATCAGGTTCAAAAGGGATCAGGTTCAAAAGTTGGGTATTATGCAAAAAGATTAGATAATCTGAATAAGAAGAAATCTACTTTACGCACTCCTCTAAATTGACTTCTAAACGCTTTCACTTTAGCATTGAATGATTCT
>NZ_JBBYHS010000033.1:0-16467 GCF_038290035.1 Flavobacterium calami | reverse complement strand
AGGGCGTGTAAAAGTACAGTTCAACTGGGCAGGCGGAAACAATTCAAGTGAATGGCTACGAATGATACAGCCACACTCAGGTTCAGGAAAAGGATTTTACTTTATTCCGGAAATCGGTGAAGAAGTACTGGTCGGTTTTGAAGGAAGCAATGCACAGAATCCGTATGTTTTGGGAACGCAGTATAATGGCAGTGAAACCAGCGGTTATGCAGATGGTCAGAATAATGTAAAGGCGATTCACACGCGTTCAGGAATCAAATTTGTTTTGAACGACGGTGAAGGAAGTATTTTGATTGAAGATCCGAGTGGTAATACATGGAAAATGGATGGTCAGGGAAATATTGATCTGAATGCGCCAAAGAATTTTACAGTAAATGCCGGAGATAATTTTACTGTTACTGCAGGTAAGAATATATCGTTAAGTGCAGGAGAAAATATTAATAATTCTGCAAATAAAGATATTTCTCAAACAGCGGGTCACGATATTTCTCAAACAGCTGCTGGAGATTTTACTGAAAGTGCTAATAATAAAACGGAGATTATTGAACAAAAACATATTCGAAGTTCATTAGAATCTACTCAACATGGAGAGAAAGTAAGTGTTTTTAGTACTAAAGAAAATATGCTTTTGGAAAGTAGTCAAAAAACTGTTGAAGTTAACTGTGCAGAAAAATCAAATATGTTTTAATCTTTAAAAAATCATTTTATGGCAATCAATAAAACCGCAAAGAATTTATATGTTAGAATTAAAGGGAACTACATTAGTGAAAGTAAAATCTTTCTGGAAACAGCCGAAAAGATTGAAATAGTAGCTACAGAAGAAAATTTGAATTTGACTTCGAATAAAAAAGTCCAAATCAAAGGCAATAAATAATAGATATGGCAAATGTAGAATTTAATAGCCCAAGGTTTGTAGTCCCACCCGCAGGCGTAATTGATGCGCAAGCAACAGTGATGTTTAGACCTACCCCAGCCTGGAAAGGTGAATTTATGTTTGATTGGATGAGAACAGGTAGCGGAACCAATCTTGGGCAAACCAGCCTTGCTGGCGATGTAGATTACCAAACTATTTTGGGAACGTATAACAACAACACAGTTGCCAGCCCATTTGTGGGAGATACAAGAGATACCAACCGCAACGGTGTTAAAGATTTGTATGAAAAACTAATAAACGAATATCGAAAATTTACCTCATTGAATAGGTTAGATGCCTCAGGTGCAAGTATTGATTATTTAGAACCTAAACTATCGATTTATAAAAATGAAAATGAAAATGTAGATGCTGTTGCAATTTTGCAATTGCAAATTGAAGTTATAGTTGCTCCAGAGGAGTTGATACTTGAATTTGAAAATGAATTTTTTGATATTACAGTATTCACAGGCGCAGCACCTGTTGTGCCATCACTTCTTGCGACACCAGCAACCAATGTACCAGCAACCAATGTACCTGCCCGACCAGAAGACCGAATGAAACAGTTGCAAATAACCAAAACAGTAACGGGTGCCAGTACTTTTAACACGATGGACATACAAATAAAATGCAAAAAAACTTTTGCAACGGCTTACAAAGAAATTAAAGCCTACACCATCATGGCGCACCCTGACCCTGCAAATACCAGCAAAGTCAGAAAACTGGCAGGAGTACTCAAAGTTTTGCCCAACGATGCCAGTAAACGAAAAATAAAAAAAATAGTACTTGTTAATGTAATAACCGATATTGATTCTATTCCAACAACAAAAGAAGAAGGTTTTTTAGTAGCAGGCGCAACAGAAACTGGACAGAAAACCATCATCAGAAAATATTTGCGTCAATCGCTCATAGATCCTGTTTTTAGTGTGGAAACTCTAGATTTATCAACTATTACAATTATTCGTGATGATTTTAATAGTAAATTTGTAGTTGGCGGAAGATTAAAATGCTACCATTTACATGGTGCTACTGTGCCCCGTGGCTGGAAAGATTTAGATGATTATTTGTACACCAAACTAAAAGCAAAAGCAGGGGTTGGAAATAAATATGACAATTACATGAGAGTCTTTTATATGCCACAAGGTGGTTTTTATATGGATGCGAACAATACTCAAGGGCCTGTATCAGGTTCTCTTGGCGGTTTTACCAGCGGAAATGAACCAAAAAATATTGTGATGCTAAATGGTGCAGACCTTACCAGTTCTGCTCACGAGGTATATCATTCTCTAAAATTGCCCCATACCTGGGAAAGTAAAAACCACATCAATCCAATATATAACAGCGAAACAAATCCACAAAGAAACGGCAAGCATTCTTTTAAAGAAAAAACGACCCGTAATTTGATGGATTATGGACCAAATAGTGCACAATACTTTTTGTACCATTGGCAATGTGTGGTTGCGAACAGCAAAGCCACTGCAGAACCTGCACATTATATACCCGCACCATGAGAACAATAACTTTACTAATGGCTCTTGTACTATTTGCCAATTGCAAAGCACAAGTAGAAAACAAAACCGTCACAACAACACTAAATAACAACATTATGGAACGACCTGTCATCACTGCAGAATTCGAAAAACTAAATCTAGAAGATTACAAAGACGGTTTAATTATTGAAGAATTAACTAGTGATATTGCGCCTTATATAGGTGTTAAATTTAAAATCTATTCTTATAAAAAAATTAGTAATGAATTTTCTTTTATTCTAAGAGGCACACTAATAGGTGGTGATGGTTTCAGCTCTTCATTTACTGCTAAAGATTCCTATTATTCAATTGGTAAAAGTTATTATACAAACTTGAATATTAGCAGGAAATGTATAGTATCGTCGCTCCCTAGTGCTAAGATATTAATTGGTAAAGAATACTTTTTTGACAAAGAAGGCAAACTAGAAAGAACAGTAGACCACGATCAAGGCTGGGATTTTAGTTATGAAAAAGTGATTGAATATATTCTAGCACGAAAATCACCTTTAGTGAGAGAAGATATATATTATGGTGCTGAAATAACACAAGAAGGAAAAGAAAAAAAATATTGGCAATTAATTTTAGATACTCAAAAAACTACTAATAAATCAACTTGGGAAATCATCAAACTAGATGCTATGACGGGTGAGATACTGTATCAAATAGAGCTTGAAGGCGATAGGATATGGCATGCAGATTTAGGCTATAACAATCAAAAACCCATAGAAAGAATTATTGTAGCAGATAAAACGCTAAAAAACTAAAAGAATAGTTTTCAATGCGTGGTTGCGAACAGCAAAGCAATGCAGAAACCTGTAGATTATATACCTGTACTATGAGAACAATAACATTACTAATGGCTCTTTTGTTATTTGCCAATTGCAAAGCGCAAGTAGAAAACATGGAACGACCAGTCATTACTCCAGAATTTGAAAAACTGAACCTTGAAGATTACAAAGACGGTTTAATTATAACTGAATCAATTGGAACTGCGGCACCTTATGTAGGTGTTAAATTTAAAATCTATTCATATGAAAAAATTAATAATGAGGTTTCCTTTATTCTACACGGCACACTTGAAGAAGGTTTAAATTCTTCATTTACTGCTACAAATTCCTATTATTCGATTGGAAAAAGTTATTATCCTAATAAAAATATAAAAATGAAATATATGAGATCTTCAATTACTCAAAATATATTAATTGGTAAACAATATTTTTTCAACCAAGAAGGCAAATTAGAAAAAACAGTAGACCACGATCAAGGCTGGGATTTTAGTTATGAAAAAGTGATTGAATATATTCTAGCACGAAAATCACCTTTAGTGAGAGAAGATATATATTATGGTGCTGAAATAACACAAGAAGGAAAAGAAAAAAAATATTGGCAATTAATTTTAGATACTCAAAAAACTACTAATAAATCAACTTGGGAAATCATCAAACTAGATGCTATGACGGGTGAGATACTCTACCAAATAGAATTTGAAGGCGATAGGATTTATCATGTATGTATGGGTGATAACAATCCAAAAGCGCTTGAGAGAGTTATAGTTGCAGACAAAACGCTAAAAAAATAGAAAGCTTTTTAGGATATTGTCTGTCTTTTACTTCCCCAGTTAGCGAGACACTACAAAAAAAACGAAAACCCACTAAATGAGTTTTCGTTTTTAATTTAATAATCTATATAATTCAAAATTATTTTACTTTAAAGAGTTTTTTGTAATTATTTCAAAGCAAAATCTTTTTTAAGATTTGAAACCTGAATGGTAAAAGTTCCTTTTTCAGAAATCCACTTTAAATCTTCGTTTACAAACTGCAAGTCTTTTTGATTCAGTGTGAATTTTACTGTTTTAGTTTCATTTGGCTCTAAACTAATTTTTTCAAATCTTTTCAACGATTTAAATTCAGGGGTAATACTGGCGAAATTGTCTGATAAATACAATAAAACAGATTCTTTTCCGGCCTTTTTACCTGAGTTGGTCACTTCTACAGAAACATTGATTTCGTCATTTGAATTGATTTCTGTTTTATCCATTTTTAAATTTGAATATTTAAAAGAGGTGTACGATAATCCCGTTCCAAATTCGTATTGAGGCAAATAGCTTTTTTCATATTTGGCATCATCATTTTGCTCTCCTTCAGAGATGCTTTCGGTATATTTTCGGTTGTATTTTTCTAATGAATTTGGGTATCTTGGATAATTATAAGGAAGTCTTCCGCTTGGATTTATATCTCCGTAAATAATATCTACCAATGCTCTGGCTCCCTCGTTTCCTGGAAGATAACACTGAATTACGGCATTCATTTTATCTTCGAAATCACTGATTAATCTTGGCCTTCCTTCGTTTAAAACCAAAATAATCGGTTTGTTTAATTTTGATAAGGCTAAAGCTAATTTGATTTGAGAACTGCTCATAAACAGATTGCTGATATCACCAGGAGTTTCGGTATAGTTTTTCTCACCGAGGCACAACAGTATTTTAGAAGCATTTTTGGCTAAATCAACCGCTTTCTGAATTTCGGCTTCATTTTCGATTTCTAAATCTGCGCCTGGAGTGTAGAGTACATTCTCCTTTCCAATTTTATTTTGAAAAGCTTCCAGAATAGTGAATTTATCAGCTGCATACGTATCCGATTTTTCACCCTGCCAGGTATACGACCAGCCGCCGTTTAAGTATTTCATACTGTTTGCAGTTGCTCCGGTAACCAGAATTTTTTCATTTTTGTTTAAAGGCAGAACAGCATTATTATTTTTCAGTAATGTAATAGATTCAACGGCTGTTTTATAAGCTTCCTGAATGTGTTCCGGAGATCCGAATTTTGGATAGTCTTTTAAATTGGCTACCGTGTTCTGGAATAGATTCAATTCGAATTTCATTCTTAAAATTCGGGTAACCGCATCATCAATTCTTGACATCGGAACCTCTCCTTTCTTTACTAAATCTACTAAATCAGTGTAAAAAGAAAATTCTTCAGGAACCATGCTCATATCAATTCCGGCCATAATGGCTATTCTCACGGCATCACGTTTGGTTTCTGCAATTTTATGTCTGGTATGAAGGTAAATAATGTCTTTCCAGTCTGTAACTACAACACCTGAAAAACCCAGTTCGTTTTTTAAAATATCAGTAATTAAATGTTTGCTGGCATGTACGGGAGTTCCGTTAATTTCGCCTGAACTTACCATTACACTTTTAGCTCCGGCTTTAATTGCGGCTTCATAAATGGTTAAATCATACTGTCTTAATAAGCGTTCCGGAATGATACTTGGTGTTCTGTCTTTTCCTGTATAAGTACTTCCGTAACCGATGTAATGTTTCATACAGGAAGCTACGCTGTATTTTGAACCCACATTATTTCCTTCAAATCCATCGACTAATGCAACTGCCATTTTTGAAGATAAATAAGCATCTTCTCCAAAAGACTCCCACATTCTGGACCAGGCTGGATTTCTTGGAAAATCTAAATCTGGTGAAAAAACCCATGGAATTGAAGAAGCTCTGGTTTCGTATGCTGAAATTTCGGCACCCCGTTTTACCAAATCTGTATTAAAAGTTGCAGCAAGCCCTATTTGTTGCGGAAATAAAGTGGCTCCTGCTGTATAACTCGCTCCATGAATAGCATCTATACCGTATAAAATCGGAATTTTTAGTCTTGTTTTATTGGTTTCATTAGCTATAGCGGTTAGAGTTTCCTGCCATCTTTGTATTGTTGGCGCTCCGGGATTCGGAACATTTAAGATAGACCCAATGTGATAATCCTGAATTCCCTGCTTTAATTTTGCAGGATCAAAATACCCCGGCTTTTTGGAATCTTCAAAAATAGTTACTGTAATTTGTGTCATTTGACCCACTTTTTCTTCGAGAGTCATTTTTGAAAGCAATTCAGAAACTTTTGCATCAATTTCTGATTTTTTATTTCCCTGACTCCATGTAACACTGCAAATAGAGAAAGCGAATAGCAGCAAAATAGTATTTTTCATTTTGTAATTTTAAGATTTGGAACAGTCCCATTTTGTAATTTACTGTTCAAATTAATTTTTAGTCCTGAAACACTCTATAGCACAAGATATAATTTTGTAAGATGAATTACTTAATAAACTAAAGTCTGGATGGCGTGTGCAGGAATTTTAACTTGTGTTTTCTGAGAGGCTATGATAAGGTTGTAATTTATTTCTTTGTCGGTCTGGTTCATGACAATGGTTGCGATTGTACCATCTGCATTAAGAAACGAAGTACTTAATAAACTGCTTCTGCTTACGGCTGAACTGATACGAACGGCGTTTAAACGAATAAACTTAGAAAAATGTCCGATATAATAATAGGAGGGAGTATAAATTAATTCTCCATTTGTAGTATCAGCATGGATAGGCGCGAAACAAAAATTCCCCACATGATTCGGCCCACCATTCTGATCTAAGAGGATGTTCCAGTCTGTCCATCCGTTTGTTCCGTTATTAAAATCATTAATCATTGCTGTACCGTATCTTTCTGCATTTGGCCAAAACTGATATTTTGAAGCATCAAATCGTTCTACACATCCTTCTGTAAAGAGAAGCCCTTTGTCAGGATAGGCTTCATGTACCTTTCGTACATTATGAAACATGGGTAATCCTCCTGACCAGGTTTCATACCAGTGAAAACCCATTCCCCAAATGTATTTTGCGGCTTCAGGATCAGAATAAATTACATTGGCTCTTTGGTTCATTAAATCGCGGTTATGATCCCAGATTATGATTTTTTTATTCCCAAGATTTTCTTTTTTTAGGGTTGGGCCTAAATAATTTTTTATAAAATCTCTTTCTGCTTCGGCAGTATAAATGCAAGATTCCCAGGTTTGTACTGCCATTGGTTCATTTTGTGTTGAGGTGCCCCAAATCGGAATTCCTTCTTTTTCGTATTCTTTTATAAATTTTGCATAAAAGTTTGCCCATGTCTGATAGTATTCAGGCAGTAAAGTTCCGCCCTGAAGTACATTGTTATTGCTTTTCATAAAAGCATTTGGAGACCAGGGAGCAACATAGGTCGTCAATTTTCCGCCAGCTGTCTGAATAGCTTTTTTAATTAATGGAATACGAAATTGCCTGTCGTGATCGATAGAAAATGTCTTCAGTTCTTTATCTCCTTCCTTAATATAAGAATAGCTTTCACTACTAAAATCAGAACTTTGAATGGTTGTTCTTAGTAATGAATAACCTATACCTTTTTGTTTATCGTAGTATGCGTTTAAGAATTCTGTTTGTTTTTCTCTTGAAAGTTTAGCGAATATCTCGGCACTTGCATCGGTTATGGCACCGCCGATTCCGATAAAATTCTGAAACTTCTTTGCAGGTTCCACAAATATTGAGGTCTCAATTTCTAAAGGCTGCTTAGAAGCAGAGAAAACGAGATTATCCGTTGGCGTTAATTTTAAATTTGTTTTTTCAGCGGTCGTATAAACCGTTATTTTTTTATTAGCAGTGATGAATTTCTGTTCCTGTTTTTTTACCTGCGAATACAAAACAGTGGAAGAAAAACATAAACAAGTAAGAATAAAGCCGATTTTTTTCATTGTATTATGTTTTTAATTAAAACTCAGATTTAAAACCTTGTTTCTAATATAGATGTCTTTTTAAAAATAGCCCATAATCAAAAAAGAATATGGGCTATTCTAACAACCAAACTTAACTTAACACTTAACTTAAATGATTCACAGTTTCTGAATACATTTTATGTTTTTTAAATGTGCCTGTTACAGCACTTTATTTTGTAATATAATTTGACTAACTGCCCCAACCAGGATTTGGTGTCATTTTTGGATTATTAAGAATCTCTGCAGCAGGAATTGGATATAATTTATGTTTGTCTGCAAAGTTTCCGTTCTTTTTGAATCCTTGATTTTTCAGAACAGCTGGGGCATCACCCCAACGAATCAAATCAAGAAATCTGAATCCTTCAAACGCAAGCTCTAATCGTCTTTCTGTTTTAATTGCATCGAGAGTAACGGTTTTGACCGGCAAATCTACTCTGTCACGTACAGCCGTAAAATAACCTTGTGCAACTGTAGTGTTGCCTGCCAAAAGATTTGCTTCTGCAGCCATCAATAAAACATCAGCATATCTTATTAATCTAACATTGGTTCCATAATTCAATTCGGCAACAGGAGTACCTGTTTCAGCAGCCAATGAACCATATTTAAGTCTGAAATAACCGTCCATACCCCATACCGGAGGTGCTTGTGTCCAGTCCAGATCTTTGTCTACTACCCAGTCTCCGCCGAATTTTGATCTAAGGTCTGCAACAGATAATAAAGAGGCATTTTTTCTGATTGCATCTCCTTCAGCATCAAACGCTTCAGCCATTTTAGATGTAGGATAGTTAAAACCCCATCCCGCATTAAGTCCGGAGGTTCCTGTTTTGAAATAATCACTTCTAGGCCCCATCAACTGCCAGTTTACGTTGTTCTCCATGGCGCGGCTTCCGTCCCATTTAAAATTCCCCCAATCATAGCCTGCAGTTGTTACATAGCCGATTTCAAATAAAGATTCTAAACCATACTCTGATGTCTTTAAAAATATTTTTGAAAAATCTGGTGCAAGATCGTATTCATTAGAAGTAATTACGTCGTTGAATGCCGCAGCTGATTCCGGATATTTTTTTTCATACAGATACGCTTTTCCATTTATAGCCTGTGCAGTACCTTTTGACATTCTAAAACGCATTTCGGCACTATATTCACTCTTTTTAGGAAGATTCGGAATTGCTTCACTTAAATCTTTGTGTATTTGAGCGTAGATTTGCTCAGGTGTTGATTTTTCCATTGCGAAATCACCTGCTTTTGGTACCTCAAGTCTTAATGGTACGCCGCCCCACATTGAAACTAATTCAAAATAGAAAAAAGCTCTGAGTGCTTTTGCTTCAGCTATTAATTGTGCCTTTTTTGGAGTGTCAGGAGTTGCAACATTAATGATGGCATTAGCTCTCATTACACCAAAATACATAGCTTTAAAACAGTGCTCGATTGGTTTGTTTTCTGCTGTAAATGAATAATCATCTAATTGCTGATAAGGCGGCTGATCTCCGTCTGAACCTCCCCCTGCGTGAGTTTCATCAGCAGGAAATGATTTTACAACATACATTGAGTTCCAGTCTGCTGCATAAGCCCATTGTAAAACATCATAACAGGCAAATATTCCTTCTTGCAATTCAGCTTCTGTTTTATAGTAATCTTCAGCTTTCAGTGCACCATAGACAGGTTTGTCTAAGAAATCTTCACTGCAGGAGATTAGCATCCCAACCAAACCCGCAATAAACGTTAATTTATAAATTATTTTTTTCATCATTATTTATTTATGAGTTCGAATTAAAATGTTACTGATAGTCCAGTCATGATACGGGCTGCATTTGGATACAAACCTCTGTCAATACCTTGTGAGTTGTTAGAAAAACTTCCAACTTCCGGATCAATACCTTTGTATTTTGTAAAGGTGAAATAATCATCAAGAGAAACATAAAGTCTTAAGCTGCTCACTTTTATCTGGCTTAGTAATTCGGAACTAAAATTATATCCTAATTGTATTTGCTTGATTCTAACATAAGAAGCATCCTGAACCATCAAATCACTTGAGTAAATGATTGGGTCACTATAAGAAGCTTTTGGGAAACTGTTTGTACTTCCTTCTCCTGTCCATCTGTCAGTATAGAAAAATGACGGGCGGTTAGAAAAAGGATTGTCAACTCTGGCTAAAGCCATATAGTTTTCACCGCCAAAAGCACCTTGTACGAAGAATTTAAGATCAAATCCTTTGTATTCAAAATCAATAGTTGTTGAAACTATTAAATCATGGTGAGGATCTCCAATATAGGTTTTATCCTGATCTGTAATATCACCATCGCCATTGGTATCAACTACCACAGGCTGACCAGGAGTAGGATTCCATGTAGTAACACTTCCTAAAGATGTTTTGTAAGCATCAATTTGTGCCTGATTTTGGAATATACCATCTGTTTTATATCCTCTGAAATACCAAACCGGTTTACCTAGTTCAAAAGAAGTTACAGTTCCTAATACCGGAATAGCAGCTCCGTCAACTCTTGTTAGTAATGGATTTAAATACGTAACTTCGTTGTCAATTGTGGTAAGGTTAAGATTTATACCGTACTTTAACTGATGTTGTGATTCTCTCCAGCCAGCTTCGATTTCGAAACCTTTGTTTGTCACATCACCTGCATTTGCGTATGGAGCGGCATAACCTGTAGATAGTGGAGGAGAAGAAGGAGTTAATAAATCACGCGTTATTTTTTTGTAATAATCAAGACCTAACGATAATCTGTTATTAAATGCTTTTACATCAAGACCAAAATCTGTCTGCTCTGTAGTTTCCCAGGTTATATCTTCATTTGGCAATATTTTAAGCTCGCCCACTGTTTGATAATTTCCTAATGCATCAGGATATTTTAGACCGTCTTTTGTAATCAAAGCCTGCCATTGACCAGGTGAAATATTAGAAGTTGAACCATTTTCACCCCAGGAAGCTCTTAATTTTACGTAATTAACAGCTTCAAGTTTCCAAAATGACTCATTTGAGATTACCCATCCTGCAGATACAGCCGGGAAGTAACCTGCACGTTTATCAGGTGCAAAAAGAGAAGAGTTGTCGTTTCTCAAAGAAGCCTGAAATAAATACTTATTATCAAAAGAATATGTAATACGCCCAAAATAAGACAACATTGATGTAGGAGTTCTGTTTCCTGCAATAGTTCCGTCTACTGGGGTTTCTCCAACTGTTGCCCAAATGTCTCCTTCTTTAATCATACCCGCTGTACGACTGTCTAAATAACTTTTTTCTGAATCCTGAGAGGACATACCTGCCATAACCGAGAATTCATGTTTATTAATCGTTTTACTGTAAGTAGCAAAGTTTTCAAACAACCAGGTTTTAAAGATACTTTGATTGTAAGTTTTGTTATTTGTTGTATTCTCTTTATTAGTATTCCACCAATATTTCTGGGTCCAGTCGTTATAGTTGTTATATGTCTGCTCTATTCCATAACGTGTTGTAAAAACAAATCCTTCAAAAGGCTTGATGTTAGCGTAAACATTACCAATAATTTTAGTTTCTTGTGTTAAACCGTGATCAAGCGCAATTTGTCCTACCGGATTAGCAATTTCACCAACTATATAATTAGATAAACCGTAGTATTCGCCATTAGCATTAGTTGGTACAGCTTTTCCGCCTGCTACAGCATCCTGAACATGTTGTGGAAGTGTAGTCCCATTTGGATAGAAAACAGGAGTTAAAGGATCCATCAGCATGGCGTGATTCATGATACCGTTAAAACTGTCATCTTCTGTAAAAGCTTTACGTTTGTTTACTGAAAGAGAGAAGTTTTCTCCAACTTCTAAATATTTACTTACTTTATGATTGGAGTTGAATCTAACCGTTGTACGTTTAAAATTGGTTTTGTCTCCTCCAAAAATACCATCCTGTGTGAAAAAGTTGCCTGAAAGTAAAAAAGTAGAAACATCATTTCCTCCTGCAAGCTGAAGTGTGTGGTGCTGCATAGGTGCTCCTTCTTCTGCAGTTTCATCGATCCAGTTTGTTCCTTGTTTACCTGTCCAGTCAGCTACATTAGGTCTGTTTCCTGCAGGTTTTGTTTCGTCAATCCAATGAACGTACTGATCCGCATTCATCATCTCTAACTTTGATCTTAAGTACTGAAAACCAAATTGATTGCTATAAGAGATTTTCATTGATCCTGATTTACCTTTTTTAGTGGTAATCATTACGACCCCGTTACCACCATCAGCACCGTAGATAGCTGCAGAAGCGGCATCTTTTAAAATTTCAAGTTTTTCAATATCGTTCGAATCAAGGAAGTCGATATTGCTTGTACGCATTCCGTCAACAACATAAATAGGATCGGAGTTCCCGTTTGATCCAGCTCCACGAATACGAACTTTGGCTCCTGCTCCCGGCGCACCTGATTGTGATAAAACAGTAACACCCGCAGCCTGACCTTGTAGTACCTGAGTAGATAAACCAACAGATAAGTTGGCTATTTGTTCAGCTTTTATAGAAGAAATCGCTCCGGTTACCACACTTTTCTTTTGTGTTCCATATCCAACAACCACAACCTCATTAAGGTTTTGTGATTCAGGTTTTAATCTGATGTCAATTCTCGTTCTTCCGTTTACAGGCTCCTGTACAGTATTATATCCTACAAATGTAATTGTCAGTGTTCCGTCTGATGGAACGTTAATCTGGAATTTTCCATCAAAGTCAGAAGCAGTAGCTTTATTTGTGCCTTTAATTAAAATTGTAGCCCCCGGGACGGGCATTCCACCTTCATCATTTATTGTTCCGTTTACGGTCACATCCTGAGCGATTGCGACTACAGAAAACAGTAAAGATGAAAAACAAAAAATAAATAATTTTGTTAATTTCATTTTTCTAAAAATTTTGGTTAATTAATTAGTAATTTGATGCAATAGTAGGGTTAATTTTTTATTAATTATAATTTATTTTTATTACAAAAACACATCAAACTATAAAATTATACTTTACAAAAACACATCAAAATAATTTTAAAATATTTAAAATCAGTTTTTTATTTATTTTTTTATATTGTTACAATAATGTTAACTACTCTAAAAAAACACTACATTTATTAAAAATAATATGTTTGGTTTTTTTGTGGTTTAGTAGCTTTTTTATAAGTGTGATAATTACTATTAAAAGACAGATAATTAATGTTACTAATAAAATATAGGTATAAAAATTATGAAATTCATAAACCGTTTTTTGTGCACGTCGGCAATTTTTTTTCTCAGTTTTAATCTTTTAGCACAAGTGAAAAACATTGGAATGCCGAATCTGAAGAATTATAAAAGAACCGAGTATAAAGGGGGTACCCAAAACTGGAGTATTGATCAGGATAAAAATGGCAATCTTTATTTTGCAAACAATAGCGGACTTATTCAGTTTGACGGTTCAACCTGGAAAAAATATGCTTTGCCAAATAATACAGCCATCAGAAGTTTAAAAATTGATGATTCTGGAAAAATTTTTGTAGGAGGGAATAATGAATTCGGTTATTTTAAAGCAGATGAAAAGGGAGAATTAAAATATTTCTCACTTTCAAAACTAATCCGAAATAAGGATAGTCAGAATATAAACTTAATCTGGAGAATTCATGTGTTTAATGGAGAAGTGATTTTTCAGTCTTTTACAAAAGCCTTTTTTTATAAAAATAATACACTTAACGTACTCAATGCTCCAAAGAAATTTCAGTTTTCTTTCGTAATCAATAAACGGCTTTTTTTTCAGGACAAAGTATTGGGACTTTTGGAATATAAAAATAAAAAGTTGTATCCGTTAAAAGGGACGACAGTTCTGAATGACAAAGAAGTCTGGGCTATTTTTCCTTTGCGAGATAATAAAATCCTGCTTGCAACTTTAGAAAAAGGACTTTTTGTTTACGATTATAATTCCGTAAAAGAATGGAATACCGAAGCCAATACTTTTATAAAAAGAAATACGTCACTGGGTGGGTCAATCATAAAAGATAAATTCATCATTTTAAATTCGGTTTTGAATGGCATCATAATTTGTGATCTGAACGGAAAAATAATTCAGCATTTAAACCGTCAAAAAGGACTTCAGAACAATACGATACTGACTTCTTTTGTAGATAGTAAAAACAATATCTGGCTCGGACTTGATAACGGAATAACATTTATAAACGAAAATTCTCCTTTTACCTATTTTGATTACAGTTATAATATAGGAACAGTTTACGCTTCAGTTTTGCATCAGAATAAATTGTATGTGGCAACCAATCAGGGATTGTTTTACCATTCGTGGAATACCTCTTTTACAGATGAACCTTTTAACAGGGTCGAAGGAACTATTGCGCAGGCATGGAATATTCAGGTCATAAATAACACCTTATTATGTTCCAGCAATAGCGGAGCATTAGTGGTAAAACATAATAAGGTTTCTAAAATTTTGGATACCAAAGGATATTTTGGTTTTAAAAAGATACCCGGGCATCCTGAATATGTAATAGGGGAAAGTTATAATGGTTTTTCAGTCTTTAAAATCACGCCAAGTACAGTTGAATTTGTAAATCAGATTCAGGGTTTTGATGAAACAACTAATACTTTTGAAGTCGAACTGGATAATGATTATTTGTGGCTGAAGAAAAACCCATATTTATATCGAATGGAACTTTCTGATGATTTGAAAAGATTTGAATCTGTAAAGAAATATACTCAGGTATCTGCCATTAATAAAGGAATTGGAAGCCTGCAATTAATAAATGATAAGGTTTATTTTCAGTCAAAAAACCATTTTTACAGGTTTTCTGCAGACCAGGACGGCTTTTTTGAAGACAGAAAAATGAGCCGTCTTTTTAATAAAATTCCGGTTATCAATACACTTATCCAGGATTCAAAAGGGAATTTATGGTATTCTTTTAATGAGTCTTTAGGAGTTTTGGAAAAATCAGGTGGTGGAAAATACATTCGAAAAGAAGCGCCCTTTTGTAATTTAACCGGAAATCTGGTGAATAACTACATCTCCGTAAATACAATAGATTCAAACAATATTTTTATCGGACTTACAGACGGCTTAACGCATTATGATGCTGAAATTTCGAATAATTTTATAACAAAGCCGATTGCTTTTATTGAAAGTTTTTCTTTTCCGGGTGATACTATATTAACCGGCAATTTAGAAATAGGCGATAAACAATATTGTCTGCCTTACCGTGATAACCATGTTAAGTTTACATTTTCGTCCCCAACATTTGAAAATCAGGAAAATGTAAGTTATTCCTATAAACTGGAGCCTTTTGAGGATACCTGGCGTAGCTGGTCACCACTTTCTATAAAAGAATATACCAATTTGAGAGAAGGTAATTATATAATGAAGCTGAGGTCTAAAAATAGTTTTGGTGTGGTTTCAGATATCAGCCAGATTAAGTTTATCATTTCGCCACCATGGTACAGGCATTATCTGGCCTATCTGATTTATATATTGTTGATTATTACAGGTATTTATGTGATTTCTAACAGAATTAAATTAAAAATCAGAAAAAACAAATATTACGAAACCATTGAGCAAAGGCGTTTATATCTGGAAAAAGAAGCCAAAATCAGGCATGAACAACACGAACTCGAAAAAGAAATCGAAAAACTAAAAAGCGATAAACTTCAGATTAAGATTCTGGCGAAGGACAAGGAGCTTGTAAATAATTCGCTGCAGGTAGTAAAAAAGAATAAAACTTTGAATACCATAATAAGTAAACTCAAAGAAATCGATACCAATATATTAGATGATTCGACTAAAACAGAATTTAACAAGCTTCATAAAAGTATTGTCAAAGAAGTTAATACCGACAAAAGCTGGAAAGATTTAGAAAAACATATTAAAAATGTGCATTTTGATTTTCTAAAAAGGTTAAAGGAAAAATACCCGACTATTTCACCAAGAGAATTGGATTTGTCGACCTATTTATTGATGAATATGTCTACTAAAGAAATTGCCGAAATTATGAATATATCTAATGGAGGCGTAGAATTGGCAAGATACCGGTTAAGAAAAAAATTGGGACTGAACAAAAAAGAAAATCTTATCGGATTTTTGATGAGTATTTAAATTAGAAGGAAAAAGCTTGTTGATTCAGTAAAAGGCTCTGAAATAATGAAGTACATTCAATATTTGCAACATCCAAAATTAATCTGATTTTGGATGTTTTTTTATGGCTGTACTTTTCCTTTAATTTTTTTGTAACTACATCTCTGTTTTTAATTTTTTAGGGTAAAATATTTACAAATAATAGTGTTGGAACATTTGCAAAATTAATTTTAAAAGCTATTTTTGAAAATAAATTCTTACTTAATATTTTGACAAATAAATTTATGGCACATTTTTCAGAGCAGGTACATATCAGCATAGGAAGTTTTACCCAAAACGTGGTTTATCATAATTTAGAACTGTCCCAAAAGATGGCCGATCATCATCATTTTTCTTTTGTATGGC
>NZ_JBBYHS010000032.1:0-22876 GCF_038290035.1 Flavobacterium calami | reverse complement strand
ATAGAAGTACTAATGCTTCTGCAGAATCATTCAATGCTAAAGTGAAAGCGTTTAGAAGTCAATTTAGAGGAGTGCGTAAAGTAGATTTCTTCTTATTCAGATTATCTAATCTTTTTGCATAATACCCAACTTTTGAACCTGATCCGTAAAAATGCAGCGCTTGCAATGTCTAAAAAATAAAATCGGTATAAAAAAAAGACTATCAAATAAATGATAGTCTTTTTTTAAGCTCCCCCTCTTGGGCTCGAACCAAGGACCCTCTGATTAACAGTCAGATGCTCTAACCAACTGAGCTAAGGAGGAATCACCTTAAAGGTAAATATGTTTGCTAAAAAAAGTTGCTCCCCCTCTTGGGCTCGAACCAAGGACCCTCTGATTAACAGTCAGATGCTCTAACCAACTGAGCTAAGGAGGAAGTTGTTGCTCTTTTTAGCGAGTGCAAATATAATTGAATTTTTAGTTTCTCAAAAATATTTTAACTCTTTTTCAAAAATATTTTTTTTACTTGACAATTGCCTTGTAAATATCGTTACCATTAGCGAATAAAAGTAGCGATATAAGCAGAACAAAACCAACCATTTGGGCGTTTTCAAGGAATTTATCACTTGGTTTTTTGCCACTAACAATTTCGTATAATAAAAACATCACATGACCTCCGTCAAGGGCCGGAATTGGCAATAAATTCATTACACCAAGCATAATTGACAATAAAGCTGTGATCGACCAGAATGTTTCCCAACTCCATGAAGTAGGAAAAATGTTAAAAATCGCTGCAAAACCACCTACTTGTTTGTACGCTTTAGTCTCCGGATTAAAAATCATTTTTAATTGTTTCCCGTAACCTACTAATTGATCTTTTCCTTTCTCTAACCCCACGGGAATAGATTCAAGAAATCCGTAATGTTTTGTACTTACTTTATAATATCCTAATTTTTCTAATGATTCGATTCCTAAACCACCTGCAATTACACCCAGTTTTCCGTCTTTAGAAATATTGACTGATATTGGTATCTGTTTCAAATCACGTAGTACAACAGCCGGAATCGTTTTGCCTTTATTACTGTTTGAAATTGCTTTTACCTGATCGTAATATTTAGCTTCCTGTCCGTTAAGAGTTACTATTAAATCTTTTGCTTTTAATGATTTGTTTGCAGATTCAGCAGGAACTTCTTTAATAGCAAAAGGAACACGCATCTCTACAAGATGCGATTTTTCATGTTTTGATAACTGATCCACAAAATCATTTGGCATTTTGATGGTTTGCTGTTGTCCGTTTCTTTCAATTAGAACCTCTTTTGACATGATGATGTTCATATTTAAATCATTGTCAAAATTTACTACGTCTTTTCCGTCGATTGCCAAAATTTTATCTCCTGTTTTAAAACCTGTTTTAAGCATCACAGGATTTTCAATCAAAACACCATCTTTCAAGTCAGCATTTGCCACATAAGTATCACCATAAGCAAACGCCATACCTATATATATAATAAAAGCAAGAATAAAGTTTACTGTAACACCACCCAGCATAATAATCAAACGCTGCCAGGCCGGTTTCGAACGGAATTCCCATGGTTGTGGAGGCAGGGCCATTTGCTCTTTGTCCATACTCTCGTCTATCATTCCGGAGATTTTTACATATCCTCCAAGCGGAAGCCATCCAATTCCGTAAACGGTTTCTCCTATTTGTTTTTTAAACAAGGAATATTTAACATCAAAAAATAAATAAAATTTTTCAACTCTGGTTTTAAATAATTTTGCAGGAATAAAATGCCCTAATTCGTGAAGAATAATAAGTAATGATAAACTCAATAAAAATTGAGAGAGCTTGATAACTATATCCATTTTGTAATTTTAGTTCGTAATTTGACGCACAAAAGTAACGTTTTCTATTTTAATTTGAGAGCGCAATATAATACATAAGGTTTTAAATGTTTGTTAATTAATAAACATTTGAATTTCTACTTTTACGAAGATGCTGTAACTTTACTTTTTTAAACGCTATCGTATCCAAATTGGTAGCCAAAATTCATTAAAAGTTACATTCTTATGGCTTCATTATTATTTTCTCCCCTTACTATAAAAAGCATTACTTTAAAAAACAGAATCGTTATTTCGCCCATGTGCCAGTATTCTGCTATTGACGGATTTGCAAACAATTGGCATCTGGTTCATTTAGGAAGTCGTGCCAGTGGTGGAGCCGGACTAATTATTCAGGAAGCCACAGCGGTTTCTCCCGAAGCGAGAATTTCGCCTTCAGATCTTGGAATCTGGAAAGACGAACATATAGAAAAGTTAAAAGAAATCAACGAATTTATCGTCTCGCAAAATTCTGTTCCGGGGATTCAGTTGGCGCATGCCGGCCGAAAAGCAAGTGTTTCGTCTCCCTGGGAAGGAAATAAAAAGTTAGATCTCGTTCAGGGCGGATGGCAGACTGTGGCGCCAAGTGCAGTTGCATATCATGAAAACGAGCCGTTTCTTCCGGAAGCTTTGGATAAAAACGGAATCCAAAAAGTGATTTCGGATTTTAAAGCTGCTACTAAAAGAGTAGTTGAGGCCGGCTACAAAGTTCTCGAAATACATGCTGCTCACGGTTATTTACTACATCAGTTTTTATCTCCTTTAACGAATGTAAGAACCGATGAATATGGCGGAAGTTTTGAAAACCGAATTCGTTTTACCTTAGAAATTGTTGAAGCCGTTCAGACAGAATGGCCTTCAGATTTGCCTTTGTTTGTTCGAATTTCAGCCACAGACTGGGCAGAAGGAGGCTGGAATCCGGAAGAATCTGTACAGCTTTCACAACTATTAAAAGAAAAAGGAGTAGATTTAATTGATGTTTCGTCAGGCGGATTGGTTTCATATCAGAAAATTGAAATTGGACCGGGTTATCAGGTTCCGTTTACAGAAAAAGTAAAAAAAGAAGCCGGAATCGCAACCGGAGCAGTTGGTTTGATTACCGAGGCCAAACAAGCTGAAGAAATTTTAAATAACAGTCAGGCTGACTTGATTTTATTCGCAAGAGAATCGCTAAGAAACCCAAACCTGCCATTAGATTTCGCCACAGCATTAAATGACGATATTCAATGGCCAAAACAATACGAAAGAGCTAAACTTTAAAACAAAAACATTCAGTTTTTTAAATTCTAACCATTAAGACATTAAGGTGATAAAAAACAAAACTTAATTTTTCTTAATGCCTAAATGGTAAAAAAATAACTTCATTGTAAAAATACATTTAAATGCAAAAAATAAAAACAGCACTATTATCATACGGAATGTCGGGAAAAGTTTTTCACGCTCCTTTTTTGGATCTTCACCCCGGTTTTGAATTATTAGGTTCCTGGGAAAGAAGCAAAAAACTGATTCAGGAAGATTATCCAACCGTAAAAAGCTATCCTTCGCTTGAGGATTTGTTGGCAGACGATCTAAATCTTGTAATTGTAAATACGCCTGTCGGAACACATTATGAATACGCCAAAAAAGTACTTTTGGCAGGAAAACATGCCGTTGTCGAAAAAGCATTTACCACAACTGTTGCCGAAGCGGAAGAATTGGCTCAAATTGCCAAAGAAAAAGGGTTAAAACTGGCCGTTTTCCAGAACAGAAGATGGGACAGCGATTTTAAAACGATTCAGAAAGTAATTAACGACGGAGTTTTGGGAGATCTGGTTGAAGCCGAATTCCATTTCGACAGATACAATCCGATATTAAGTCCGAAAGCACATAAAGAAACTGCCAATGACGGAGCCGGAATCCTGAAAGATTTAGGACCGCATTTAATAGATCAGGCCGTTTGTCTGTTTGGCTCCCCAAAATCGGTTTTTGGAGATATTCGGTATACAAGAGAAAACTCAGTAGTAGACGACTGGATCGATTTGTTACTCATTTATGAAGATTTCAGGGTACGCTTAAAAGCAGGTTTTTTTGTGAGAGAAGCGCATCCTGCTTATACCATTCACGGTAAAAAAGGCTCTTTCTTAAAACACCGGGGCGATGTTCAGGAGGATGAACTCAAAATAGGTAAAAAACCAAACCGTGACTCCTGGGGAACAGAATTAGAAGGGTTTGAAGGGCTTTTGCATACCGAAATCGACGGAAAAACAATCCGTGAAAAAACACCAACACTTCAGGGCAATTATTTTGAATATTTTGATGGGGTTTATGATTCTATTGTAAATAATAAACCGGAGCCTGTTACTGCACAGGATGGTGTAAAAGTGATGCAGGTTATAGAAGCTGCTATTGCGAGTAATTTGCAGAAAAAAATTATTGATTTACAGTAGAAATTATCATTCAGAGAAGAGTTGAAGGTTTTCGTTTGAAAGGGCTTCGACTCCGCTCAGCCGGACACTCTCATTTTTAATTACAACCAACGTACTAAAATACTTTTCTGGCATGGGAAACAAAAAAGAGTTAATATCGGAAGAACGTGAAGAACTGCTTAAGACATTAAAAACCCGCTTTGAGAAAAATATAAAGCGTCACGAAGGAATCGTATGGGATAAAATACAGTTAAAGCTGGAGTCCAATCCTGAAAAACTTTGGGCTCTCAATGAAATGGAGAAAACAGGTGGTGAGCCGGATGTTATTTCTTTTGATGAAAAAACAAACGAATACATTTTTTATGACTGCTCGGCAGAAAGTCCGAAAGGAAGAAGAAGTACCTGTTATGACATTGAAGCCCAGGAATCCAGAAAGGAATTCAAACCTGAAAACAATGTTGTTGATATGGCTGCTGACATAGGTATTGAACTCTTAACAGAAGAACAATACAGGGAATTACAACTACTTGGAAAATTTGATCAAAAAACCTCCAGCTGGATAAAAACACCTGTTGAAATTAGAAAATTGGGAGGTGCTCTTTTTGCCGATTTTCGTTATAATACCGTATTTGTGTATCATAATGGTGCTCAGTCGTATTATGCAGCAAGAGGTTTTCGAGGAGCATTAAAGGTTTAAAATTCACAATTTATAAACAATAACGTTGTATATTTAATAAACAATGTGTTGTATTTAATCTTTAAAATAGGAATTCAGTACCTTTGTATATACAAATTTAAAATGCATTTCTGTGATAAGTTTCAATCCATTAGCCTTATTCCAAACAAAAGGAAAAATCAAAAAAGTTTACAGGGAAGCGAAAGCTTCTTATTTAAACAGAATTCGTTTTGCTGTCGGGATGTTTTATTTTGGAATGGGCTTAAGTTTTGCAACCTGGGCAAGCAGAATTCCGGATATTAAAACAGCTTTACATTTAAGCGAAGCTGAATTGGGTTCTGTACTCTTTGCACTTCCGGTTGGGCAATTGATTATTATGCCTTTTTCGGGCAAAATGGTAACCAAATTTGGAAGTCACCGCATTTTAATTTTCTCTTTAATTATGTATGTTTTTAGTCTGACCAACTTAGGTCTTGCTGCGAGTGCGCTTCAGCTTTCTTTAGGATTATTTACTTTTGGGCTGTTTGGAAATTTAGCCAACATTGCAGTAAACACTCAAGGTGTTTATACGGAGACTCTCTTTAAGAAAAATATTATGTCATCCTTTCACGGTATGTGGAGCTTTGCCGGATTTACAGGTGCTTTGGTAGGTTTAGGAATGCTGTCACTTCATTTGAAACCGTATCATCATTTCCTGATTGTAGGTACTGCAGTTTTATTGATGATTGCTTTTAATTTTAAATTTTTAGTGAAAGCAAAAGAAAAAATAAAACCCAAAACAGAAGGGAAAAAAATATTTCCTAAACCGGACAGTGCTTTGATATGGCTGGGTATAATTGGTTTTTGTAGCATGGCAAGCGAAGGCGTTATGTTTGACTGGAGCGGAATTTATTTTAAGGAAATCGTAAAAGCTCCGGGCGCTTTGGTAATTTTAGGTTACACTTCTTTTATGATTATGATGGCCAGCGGGCGTTTTATTGGTGATGCCCTGAATAATAAATTTGGCAGAAAAAGGGTTATGCAAATTAGTGGCTGTATGATTTCTGCAGGTCTTTTTACCGCAGTTTTTTTTCCTTACATCATTCCTTGTACAATTGCTTTTATGGTAGTAGGTTTAGGAGTTTCTACTATAGTTCCAACGGTTTACAGTCTTGCAGGTAAAAATCCGACTGTCTCTGCGGGTGAAGCTTTGACCATTGTTTCGAGCGTAAGTTTCCTCGGATTTTTAATGGGGCCTCCTGTCATTGGTTACATTGCACAGACTTTTGGGCTTCAGTTTTCTTTTGCCTTCATCGGCATATTTGGGGTTTTAATTGCTTTTATGGTTTCGAAGATAAAAGTCTCAAATTAAATTATTGCTGTTTTTTAATTTATTTCTCACAAAAAGAGCACTCCAGTTCCCTAAAAATCATCTCTTTAGTACATCTTTATATGGTTTTTGCTTATTTAAATTTTTGTTTTAACAAGTAAAAAGAATCAAAATTACTTTTTTGTATTATCTTTGTAATACAATTCACACTTATAAAAATATATTTTTGTTTGAAATATTTTAATACCACATTTTTTTTTCAAACATTTTTTTCCAAAACCTGATTTGATTTTTTGACTAAAATTTATTGAAATTCAAAGATTTCAGTCAAAATTATTCTCACCCTTTTCTTGTAAAAAAGAAGAGGGTTTTTTTTAATAAATTCGGTTTACATGCACAAAAAATTATTCGTTCTTACCCTCCTTTTTACTTTTAAAATTGCTTCTGCCCAAAAGGAAACTATCTTTTCAGGGCTGGTTATTGATTCTAAAACTCACAATCCTTTAGAAAATACCGTTGTCAGTATTCAAAATTCAGCTATAATGCAGCTCACCAAAAAAGATGGGAGTTTTGAATTGCATTCAGTCCTGTCGGGTGAACAACTTCTTTTGATACACAGTCAGGGCTATAAAGATTTACTTATGAAAGTGAATGCCAATGTTGGTCAAAAAGTAAATCTCGGAATTTTATTATTGGAAGAAGACCAAATCGAAAATCTCCAAACTACTATTATCTCACTTTTAGAAAGTGACCTGAATGAAGATAACAGTTCATCAGAAACTACATCCGGGCTTTTACAATCTTCAAGAGATGCATTTTTGCAGGCCGCAGCGTTCAATTGGGGACAAGCCCGATTTAGTGTCCGCGGATTAGACAGCGAAAACGCTACGATGATGCTCAACGGTGTAAAAATGAATAAAATTTATGACGGAAGACCACAGTGGAATAATTGGGGAGGATTAAATGATGTACTCAGAAACCAAGAATTTACGATTGGTCCTGCTCCTTCAGATTATACTTTCGGTGGAATTTTAGGTACCCAGCAAATTTTTACTCAGGCATCGGCCTATAGAAAAGGAATCCGGATATCTTTTTCGGGAACCAATACCAATTACAACTGGAGGACAATGACCACGTATGCTTCGGGTATGAAATCCTCAGGCTGGGCTTATGTTTTTTCGGTTGGAAAACGTTGGGCAAATGAAGGATATTTTGAAGGAACAAATTATGATGCCAATTCTCTTTTTTTAAGTCTTGAGAAAAAATTAAATCCAAGACATTCCTTAAATTTTACAGGTTTTTATACACCGAATTCCCGCGGAAAAAATTCACCCAACACCAATGAAGTTACCGAATTAAAATCGGAGAAATACAACTCCTATTGGGGATATCAAAATGGAGAAAAACGAAATGCAAGAGTAAGAAACGTCGAAGAACCATTGCTGATGCTCAATCATTATTTTAAAATTAATGACAAAACCAACCTCACATCAGCCATAATGTATCAGTTTGGAAAAGTCGGCAACAGCAATATTGATTTTCAAAATGCAGATAGTCCAGATCCTGCTTATTACAGAAAATTACCCAGTTATTTTAGTTCGCTTTATGCTGCGGACAACGGAGAATTCCCAGGAGCCTTTACTCCCGATTATGAGAATGCAGCAATAAGTAAAACATTGTTTTTAGAAAATTCGCAAATAAACTGGGGTGCGTTGTACAGAGCCAATCAGAAACCTGTTGCAAATTCCGAGGGAATCATTACAGGGTACGAACCTTCAAAAAGTCGTTATGTGTTGTATGAAGACAGAACCGATGACAAAACTTTGGCTGTAAATTCAAACCTTAACACGCAACTTTCAGAAAACATATTTTTTAGCGGAGGAATACTTTTTAAAAAACTAAAATCGCATAATTTTCAGAATCTTCTGGATTTATTAGGCGGTCAATATTTTGAGGATATCGATTCATTTTATAAAGGAGATCAATCTCAATCGGATTTAAAAAATCCTGACAGGTTAGTAAAAGTGGGTGAGACTTATGGCTACAATTTTAATTTTTTTGCTACTACAGCAGAAGCTTTTACGCAGTTTAGATTTGTGTATAAAAAAGTTGATTTTTATTTAGGGAACTCTTTTTCTACTTCAAAATACCAGAGAGAAGGGTTGTACCAAAATGGTATTTATCCGGAAAGCTCATTGGGAAAAAGCCAAAAAGTAAATTTTGAAAATTTCGGATTCAAAGGTGGACTTACCTATAAAATTTCAGGAAAGCAATGGCTGTTTTTTAATGGTATGCATTTGACAAAAGCACCTTCGCTCCGAAATACTTTTTCTAATTCCAGACTAAACAATTCAATTGTAAACGGAATAGAAAATGAAACCCTAAGCAGCGCTGACATAAATTATATGTATCATTCCCCAAAACTAAAAATGCGTATTTCCGGTTATTATGCACTGATCAAAAACACCACAAAAACATCCTTTTTTTACGCAGAAGGTATTTTTGATGATGGAGCAGGTTATGATAATACGGATGCCTTTGTAAGTCAGACATTAACCAATTTAGACAAGAAAAACATTGGAGCTGAATTAAGTCTGGAGTATCCAATTTCGTCTACTCTTAAAACAGTCTTCTCAGCCGCTTACGGAAGTTATATTTATAACAGCAATCCAAATGTTTCCATTACCAACGATGCAAATGCAGCCATTGCTGATGCCGAAACAACTTTTGATTTTGGCAAATCATTGCTCAAAAATTACAAACAATCCGGAATGCCTCAGCAGGCATTTTCATTAGGAATGGAATATCACGATCCAAAATTCTGGTGGCTTTCTGCGAACATCAATTATATTACAGAAAGTTACATCGATGTTTCTCCCATTTCAAGAACGTCCAGGTTTTATATCAATCCGGCAAGCGGATTCAACTTTCCTGAAGCTTCAGAAGAACGTGCTAAAATCCTGCTTAAACAAGAAAAACTAGATCCAGTGTCACTCTTAAATATCACCGGTGGGAAATCCTGGCGAATTTATAAGTCAACAATCGGGCTTTTTGCCAGTATCAATAATGTACTTGATTATAAGTATAAAACCGGCGGGTTTGAACAGGCAAGAAATTCAAACTTTCGTGAATTGAATCAGGATGTTTCCAGCGGAACGCCATCTTTTGGGCCTAAATATTTTTATGGATACGGAAGAACTTATTTCGTAAACCTAACAATCAGTTTATAATTTTAAAAACCTTTTTCAAATGAAAAACAATTATAAAAATCTTATTCCGATATTATTTCTATTCCTTTTTTGCAATTGTAATGAAGATGCTGCTGTTCCAAAATTAGAATGTACACAGCCTGATTTAAAAGTAAACAGAACAGTTGAAGATGTTCTGAAAACGGCTACTATTACTGCAACAAAATATGTCTATGATGATGTAATTGAAGCGTATGTAGTTTCAAGTGATGAAAACGGAAACTTTTTTAAAATCCTCTATCTTCAGACTTTGGCGACAGAAACAAAACCAGCAATTGGATTCAGTGTGGCTGTAGATGCAACGAACACATACATCGATTACCGTGTTGGAAATAAAGTGTATATCAAATTAAAAGATCAGTTTACCGATTTGTTTTATGGCGGAATGCGGATTGGAAGTTTATATGAAGGCAATTCGGGAGCAGCATCTGTGGGGAGAATTTCACAAAATGACTATAAAAAAGTACTAAATGCTTCATGTACGATGCTTACTGAAGATCAATTAGTGAATCCAATTTCTATTGAAGAAGCGTTGAATGACAGTAAATTAAATACACTTATAGAATTGTCTGATGTCCAGTTTTTGGAAGCCGCTATTGGGCGTCATTATTTTGAAGAGGCAAATAATGTTGGAGGCTCTACCAATTGGGGGTTGAGAGATAAATCCGGGAATCAGATTATTTTCAGAACCAGCAGTTTTGCCGATTTTTCAACTCATTTAGTTCCTGAGGGAAGCGGAAAAGTACGTGGAATTTTAACCAAATATGGTTCTGATTATCAGTTAATGGCCCGTTCAGAAAAAGATATTGTTATGGATGGAAAAAGCAATGTTCCGTTTTTTACGGAAGATTTTCAAACGGTTACCCATAATGTCAATTTTGCATTACCGGGCTGGAGTAATATCGTAGAAAAAGCGTCAAAATTATGGAGAACTATGGTTTCTGCCGGAAACGGTTATGCCGAATTTAATACCACAAGTACAACGGCTGCACAGAATATTGCCTGGCTGGTAACTCCGAAAATTAATTTAACTGATTATAAAAATACCGTACTGTCTTTTAGAAGTGCTCAGCACGATTTAAAAGTTGATTCGCCTTTGAACACTTTAGAAGTGTATGTCTCGACCAATTTTGACGGATCAAATGTAACCAAAGCCACCTGGATAAAATTAGATGCCAAAGTAGCGTCACTTTCTACGCCAACACGCCAGTTTATGAGTTCAGGAGGAATTGATTTATCTGCTTATTCAGGAAATGTAAATATTGCATTTAAATATACAGGATCAGGAAAAGATAAAACTCTTAACGGAGCATTTATGGTGGACGATGTGAAAATGTTTGGAGAAAAAAAATAGCTTATAAATAAACATCAAATAATAATTATGAAAAATAGAATACTATTATGTCTGTTACTTATTAACGTAACGTGTGTTAATGCACAAGAAAAAGAATTTATTGTAGATGATAACATCAAAAATGTTACTAATCAGGTGTCTGAATTTCAAAATCAAATTATGGATGGCATAATGACTGCCTCCCAAACTGATAAAACTTTTGAAACAGATTTTATTATAAAAAATGAAGAATACACCTCAGGTTCTGAAGACAATTATTTAAAACTAAAAACAAATAAAGCATTAAAAGTAACTTCTCACTGGAATATTTTATTAAACAGGTTAAATAACAAACAAACAAAAGTTTCAATTAAATTACTAAAAGCGGAATCAGGAAAGACAGTTTTGAAACTAGATCAAATTGTTTCAAAAGGAAAATTAGAGCAGAATTTGAAGGATTATATTAACAATAATAAAGTCAGTGAAGTTCATAATCAAAATGAAAATCAGCCAACAACACAAAGCGAAGCTATAATAAAATCTTTGGGAAATGGGTATAAATTGTTAGAGAAAGACAATTATACTATTGAGTTTCCAGCTAAATGGGAAATGCAATGTCCTGGTCCGTTTTTTGAACCTTTTTGTATAACGGGACCCAAAGAAGAAGAATATGTTTATATCAATTTAATCAAGGAAGAGGATAAAGAAAACCTTAATAAGGGTTTTTCTAAATATGTAAAAGATCAGGTGGGACAACTTATTTCAAATGGGCAAACACTTATAAAAGAAGAAAAAATCGACGGTAAAACGTGTAGAATAGAGTATTATACCACTCTTGATGAAAAGTTAAAAACTATACGATATTTCTATTTGATTGATAATGAAGTTTACTTACTAACATTTTGTGCTAATGATAAATTTTTTAATCTCTACTCAAAAGAAGCAACTAAAATAATGAATACACTTAAAATTAATAATAAACCAATTAAAATTTAGAAAATATATAGATTACAAAGTACAAACGGTTTATGAATTAATTTTAAAATTATTTTTGTTATAGATTGTTAATTTTTTATAGAATTTGTATTTTGGTCGTCCCAAATTAAAACTTCTTATGAAAAAAATCTACCTGCTAGCCATTTTTGCAATGGTATCTACCGGTTTGTTGCACAGTCAGGATAATCCTGTGAGACTTAAACAAATTAACATCGTAAAAACAAATTACCAAAATTCTAAAGACGGTGAAATTGTAAATAAAACTGTTGTTTTTAAAGATGGAAAAATCGAAACCATCACCACTTCAGATGTTATTCAGAAATTCTTTTATAACAAAAACGGATTATTGGATATGACTGTTAAGGATAAAATTGGAAGCGACTGGAAAGAAGTAGTCAATTATACTTATGATGCAGATAACAACATTACAAAATTTGTAAATAAGTATCATGAAGGTAATGATTACATCACTAAAACAGTTACTTTTAATTACGACGGAGCCAGAATTAAAGCCATAACTAAGAAAAGTACCAACCATCAGAATGTACTGGAAGACATTGAATATATTGTTGAGAACGGCATTATAGTAAGACGTACCTCCCGTGACAGAAACAAAGCTATTATTGGTAAAATCGAATATGTGTATGTAAATGACAACGTATCAAAACACAAAGGTCTTGTAGGGGATAAAATATCCAAGACATATACTTTTGATGATAAGAAATCTGTAGATCAGTTAATTGTTCAGAACTTATTTGGTGATAATTATAAAGTAATTGTACCAATGATTTCGTATCATGAAAGCGAATTTAGTTTTGAATCCATATCTTATAATAACGAAGTTAACTTTAGTCCTACTTCAACAGCTTTAGTTGCTGTAAGCAGAAAGTATAAATACAACAAACTGAATTTCCCGATTTCGTGTTCTCAAATTGAGGAAAACGGAATTGTAAAAACAGAGAAAACTTTCATTTACGAATAGAAATGTAGTTTCAGTTTCCTTATAAAACCATTTAGAGATTAACTTCTAAATGGTTTTTTTATGACCTATAGCAATTTCTTAAATGCAACTTAAAAACTAAATTCTATAAGTATTCTATTTACAAATCATTAAATTTGCAGCTTATTCAAAGCTATGTTAGAAAAAGAAGTAATAAATTTTGAAAGAACGGCCATTGTTGGTATTGTGACTCAAAATCAAAATGAAGAGAAACTACAAGAATATCTTGACGAATTAGAGTTTTTGACTTTTACCGCCGGCGGTGAAGTGATTAAACGCTTTTCGCAAAAAATGGAACGTCCGAATCCGAAGACTTTTGTGGGTACCGGAAAAATAGATGAAATCAATCTTTTTGTAAAAGAAAACGCCATATCTACTGTTATTTTTGATGATGAATTAACACCTTCGCAGCAAAAAAATATTTCACGAATTATCGATTGTAAAATCCTCGACAGAACCAATCTGATTCTGGATATTTTTGCACAAAGAGCCGAAACTTCGTATGCAAGGACTCAGGTAGAACTGGCACAATGTCAATATTTGCTGCCAAGACTTTCCGGTTTATGGACACACCTTGAGCGTCAAAAAGGAGGTATTGGTATGCGTGGTCCGGGAGAAACCGAGATCGAAACAGACAGACGTATTGTTCGTGACCGAATTTCGTTACTGAAAGATAAAATCAAAACCATCGATAAACAAATGAGTATTCAGCGCAGCAATCGAGGTGCTATGGTACGGGTGGCTTTGGTGGGTTATACCAATGTTGGAAAATCGACCTTGATGAATGCAATTGGTAAAAGTGATGTTTTTGTCGAAAATAAATTATTTGCAACCTTAGATACGACTGTTCGAAAAGTGGTGATTAAAAACCTCCCTTTCCTGCTTTCAGACACTGTAGGTTTTATTCGAAAACTGCCTACGCAGCTGGTAGACTCTTTCAAAAGTACGCTTGATGAAGTTCGTGAAGCCGATTTGTTGTTACACGTTGTAGATATTTCGCATCCGGATTTTGAAGATCATATTGAGTCTGTGAACCAAACTTTGTTAGAAATCAAAAGTAATGACAAACCAACGATTATGGTTTTTAATAAAATTGATGCCTACAAACATCTGACGATTGACGAAGATGATTTGATTACCGAAAAAACCAGAAGACATTACACTCTTGACGAATGGAAACAAACCTGGATGAGTAATGTAGGTCAGGACAAAGCATTGTTTATCTCGGCTACTCAAAAAGAGAATTTTGAGGAGTTTAGAGAAATCGTTTATGAAGCGGTTCGCCAGATTCACATTACAAGATTCCCGTATAATAAATTCCTGTATCCGGATTATAAAGATGCTGTTGAGAAAGAAGAAGAATAAAAATCTTCCGAAAATTAAAGTTATAATTATCCCTTTTGAAAAAATCAAAAGGGATTTTTTGTTTAATACTATTCCCTATTTTGAATCATTGTCTTCTAATACAATTTAGACCTACAACCATTTTTTCATAAAAATCATCAAAAAATCAGGAAGCCATAAGACCGCTTTTTATAATTCCAAATGATATAAATTAAACTCATAAGATTTTACAGAACCAACATTTATTTCGTTAAAGCAATATATATTAAAGACTTCATTTGTTCAATTCTGCTTACAGGACAAAAAAATATATCTTTTTTTATATAAATATCACTAAAAGTGGGTATTGCTCTACTGACATCATAAATATATTTTTACAAGTGTATATATTACAAATATTTGCATTTTAACAGTCTATTAATGATTAAAAATATTCACGTGAATCATCTCTCCCAATCTAATATCCTCACTAAAGCCTGCTTTTTATTATCCTCTTTATTGCTTTTAAGCTGTTTAATCAATTTCAAAATATTTATATACAGCGGTTTATTTAATTATTTCTCATTTGTAATAGGAAGTGGAATAATTTTCACAACAGTTCTTATCTGGAAATATCGAACTATAAAAAACAGTACCGAAATTAAAATAACACTGCCCTTTGTTCTTTTTTTAATGTGGGCGCTGTTTGTCTTTATACAAGCAGGAATAGCAATGCAATCTAAGCACTATCGTATTGCAATACTATTTGTATTTCTTACCTCTTTTATAATTTTAAGAAAAAACCGGGCAATTGTTTTTTATAGAGCTGTTGCCTTTATTGCTGCATTAGAAAGTATCTGGTGTATCCTGCAATATTTAGGTAAAATTCCCAGTGAAAATGCCAGTTTTGAAGTTACAGGAAGTTTTACGAATCCGAATGTGGTAGCCATGTATTTGGCATTGTCTCTTCCGGCACTACTCTGTTTATGCTTCACAACGTCTGTTTTGTTTCTAAAAATCATGCATTATCTGATGCTTTTAACCGTATGTGTCGGATTAGTACTTTTAGAATGCCGTACCGCAATATTAGGTGGTGCATTTTCTTCCGGACTGTTTCTGATATTCCGTTTTAATATACTCAAACGCTATAAAATTAAATACGTTTTATTTGGAATTCTTGCTATAGGAATTTTATGTATCCCTATAGCAAGACAATTATACTTTGATAAAAAGGATTCAGCAGACGGCCGCAAACTTATCTGGACTATTACTTCACAAATGATATTGGATTCTCCTGTAAGAGGATATGGAACAGGAATGTTTGAAAAAGAATACAATCTTAAACAAGCTAAAGCCATACAGGAAGGAAAACTAAATAAAAAAGAGTTAAAAAATGCTTCTTTCGTTCTAATGGCTTACAATGATTATCTGGAACAAGCAGCCGAAGGAGGGATCCCAGCCACATTACTTTTCATTGCAATGTTAATTTCCTTTCTGTCTCAGTCAACAAAAAATAATGGTTTAGTATTAGAAAAACATGATAAAGAGCATTCGAAGGTACATTATGCTGCTTATGCCGGTTTTGCTTCCTTTACGTTAATGGCAATTTTTAATTTTACAATCGAAGCTATTCCCGTTATGCTGCTGTTTTGTTGTTACGCAGGAATTTTATGTACTAATACCAATCAAAAAAAAATTGTTGAATTAAACATTGCACCAAGCAGATTCAAAGCATTACTTCTCATACTTATCTGTATTACTGTTTATATCACTTACAGCCAATTAAACCAGGCTAAAGCACATCGTCAGAATAAAAAAGCACAAGAGTTTCTAATGGCAGGAAATTTTGAGAAAGCTGAAAATTTGCTTTTACCGCTGAGGGAAACTCAGCAAAACTCTGTGAGTTTTTGTATAATTTATGGCAATCTTCTATATGCCCGGCATAAATACGAAGAAGCTTTATTCCAATTTAATTGTGCTAAAAAATTCAGTGCTAATCCTCAGCTTTATGACATATCTGCACGATGTCTGTTTAAATTAAAGGATAAAACAGGAGCAATATCAAATTTATATCAGCTTACGACACTTTCGCCCAAAACAATGAAATATAAATTCAATCTGATGCAAGTTTTGAGAACTGACAAACAAATAAAATTAGCCCGTATGATAGCCCAACAAATTGTGGCTATGCAACCCATTAAACGAAATGAATTAACTGAAAAATATCAAAAAGAGGCAAAACTATTTTTGAAAAGCTGCCAAAATAATACTGCAAATTCAATCTAAACTTTAAATCCAATCTCAAATTATGGGTAAAATTATAATGATGTTATTGCTTCTTTCGAGCCTGTATGTTCGCAGCCAAAATAACTTACCAAAAAATGTAACAGCAGTTTTAGAGAAAGCCGGCAAAAACCGGGATGAGCTGGAAAAAGTAATACAACGGTACAATCAAAATAAAGCAGACAGTCTGAAGCTAAAAGCCTCTTATTTTTTGATTTCGAATATGGATATTCATTCTTCTGTCGATTATTACTGGATAGACGGAACTGGAAAACGCGTTCCTTATAACGAAATGGATTATCCTGATTTTGTAACTGCTGTTAAAGCTTTTGAAGCAATAAAATCAAAATATGAAAATGTAAAACCGGTACCCTATGTTTACAAAGACATTGATACTATAAAAGCTGATTTCTTAATCAGGAATATCGAAAATGCTTTTGCCGTCTGGAAACAGCCTCAATCCAAAAATATACCGTTCACTGATTTCTGCAATTATATATTACCGTACAGGGTGGGTTCAGAACCGCTACAAGACTGGCGAACTGTTTATCATGAAAAATTCGGATGGATTGAGGATAGTTTAAAAACACAAAACACCGAACAGGCATTACATTATTTTGCAAAAGATATGAGAACCTGGTTTGTCAACACCTGGGATCAGGAGCAGCGAAAAGAACCTTTACCTCATCTGGGTCCCATACAGTTACTAAACCGCAAAAAAGGAAATTGTGATGATATTGGTAACTTAATGACTTACACGCTTCGTTCTCAGGGATATTGTGCTTCACTGGAAAGTGTTCCGTATTGGGCAACATCCACAGGTACTCATTTTTTCAATAGTACTTTTTCATCTGAAGGAAAGCTGATTCCTTTTGATGTTTCCACAGCTAATATAAAAATCGATAATTTTTCGAGAGAGCCTTCTAAAGTCATACGCATTACCTATGCAAAACAGCCGGATGCATTGGCTAATATCATAGATCGTGAACAAATACCTCCGGGATTTATGCGCAACAAAAATTACATGGACGTCACGGCAAACTACTGGCAAACCGGCAGTCTGGAAACATCTCTTTTTGCCATTCCCTCTCAACCGACAATAGCGTATGTATGTGTCTTCAACGGTATGAAATGGAGACCTACATGGTGGGGAAAAATAAATAAGGGCAGAACAAAATTTGATAATTTATGTAAAGGAGCTGTTTTTTTACCTGCTTATTTCGTAGACGGAAAAATACAAGCCGCCGCATATCCTATTGCTTCCGGATATCAGCATCAACTGACATTAAAGCCAGATTTGGTAAACACCCGAAATGTAACTATTGAAGAACAGGACAAATATCTAAAATTTCGATTAGACAAAAAATATACCCTGTATTACTGGAACAATAACTGGATTTCGATGGGAGAAAAAACAGTCACAGAAGGAAGTACTTCCTTAGTTTTTGAAAAAGTTCCTAAAAATGCATTATTACTCCTAATTCCCGAATATTCACAAGGCAAAGAAAGACCTTTTATTATAACTGACAACCAGGAACGAATCTGGTTTTAATTCAATAATTATTAACTATTTAACCAGCAAACCATGAAAAAAACAATTTTTGCACTAGCAATTAGTCTTGCTTTTTTTTCGCATTCGATGAATGCACAGACCAAACAACAAAATTTTAACGTAAAGTATTTACAACAAGCCGAAAAGAATGCCGATGCAGAAGCAAGAGCACAAATGGTCTTAATTACCCGTAAATACAAATTAGATTCTGAAACCTATAAAACGCTTTACCAGACCTATTACAATCGTAGAATTGAACTGGAGAAAGCCATGATGTCAACGGAGAAATCCAAAAAATCACAAAACAATCTTACCAGCGTCATTTCAAAGTACGATTCGATCTCTAATCATTATGTACAAGCCTTAAAAAACAAAAATCTTATCGGCGATAAAGTATTGCGTCCGGATGACAATTCAAAATTTGCGACTGCTGTCAGAAACAGGGAAAAGCTAAAATTGGACAAAACACAAATTGACAGCCTTATCTATCAAAGTAAGCTGATGGCTGAAAAGAAAGCAGAAAACGAATCTTTGGATTTAAAGTCTTACGAAAGAAAAATATTGCCGACCATTCTTACGGATGAACAATACACTCAACTGTTAATTGACTTGAACAAAAAAACGGCTAATGCCTGGGCAAAAGGCTCCTGGCAAAAAATGAAAGAACGGGGGATTGATCAGGGACTGGACAGTACCAAAGTACACAATGAACTTTTCAATTACAATTTAGCCAAACTGGTAAAAAAAGAACGTTTTGGCAAGGATGTTCCAAAAACAAGCGAAAGCATGCGTAAAATGAATACAACTCTTCCGGAATCCCTTAGAAGATTACAATCTGATGAAGCCCGTAATACCTCGAAAAAGTCGGAAGAAACCAAAACCAAATTTGCGTGGTAAATTCAAAAACTTCCTATTTAGAAAAAGTCATATACAAAACATATAGGTTTCTTAAAAATTATTAAAAAAACCGTACATGAAAAAAATCATCCAAATAATAGTGCTCCTGCTATCATTGCAGATTTGGGCACAAACTAAACATAAAGCTGTCATAACCTCGCTGGATATGGCAAAAATGCAGCTTAATGAAAATCACTCATTTTACAATCCTGAAAAAGGATTTCTTTCCTGTAAAAAGGCTGCCGAAGAAGAAACTATTCCTATGGCAATGAATATGCTCGCTATTCTTTACAGCGATGGTGTGGGAACAGAGCAAAACCAGGAATTAGCATTGAGCTGGTTCCTTAAAGCAGCCGAAGCCGGTTATGCAAAAGCATGGTTCAATGTAGGCACAATGCACAGAGAAGGGCTGGGAACTCAGCAGGATTTCAAAAAAGCTTTTGAATACTATTCTAAAGGCGCTGCCTTAAAAGCAACCAGCAGTATTTTTGGCAAAGGTTATATGCTTTACAAAGGTTTAGGCTGCCAGCAGGATTACAACCAGGCGTTTGAATTGTTTAAAGAATCAAGCCAATACGGCAGTCTGGGTTCTATGTACCTTTTGGGAATATGCTATCGCAATGGCTACGGAACACCAAAAGATTTGGCAACCGCAAAACAATGGCTCACCAAAGCAGCCAATTATGGTTATAAACCTGCAGAAAACGAGATGATGGAAGCTGAACCTGAGTTTGCCAATTATAAACAAACGCTAGCCACTTATTCAAAGAAAAAAGAAACACATTTGGAAGCTAAAAATCATTTTGAGGATGTACAGCACCAAATAAATAATCCGGAAACACTAAACGGAAGTTATACCGGGTACATTGTTACTTACGACTGGAGCGGTCAGCACATTATTGCTAAAGAACCATTAACTGTCGAATTGAAATCGCAAAGCGATGGGACTTTTAGCGGTACCTGGACAGAAAACGACAAGGAAAGTGTGGAGTTGCATGGCAAAATTACCGATACAGAAGTAGTGTTTGATAACACAGCTTATGCAAAAGTAGATCATTACAGTGCCAAAAAACCAACTACATTTTTATTTAAAGATGCCCGTTTAAAAACTACAAAATATGAGGATACGGAGTGTCTGGCAGGAAATTTACAATTGTGGTCTGTACGACAAAACGAACCCGAAAAACCCATGTACATTAGTTTGGTTAAAAACAAGCAAAACACTACAACATCATTATCAAAGAATGAGTCTTTGGTTGTTTATCCTAACCCTTTTAACGACAGCTTTTCTTTTAACCTTAGTCTAGAAGAAAAAACCACTGTCGATATAGCTCTGTATTCTATGGCAGGAACTACCTTATATACCGAAAAACTAGCATTGCCTACAGGTAACCACACCCATACCATTGCGGTAAATGTAGCTGATGGCTCGTATGTTTTAAAGGTAAATTACAGCAATAAAAGCGAGTCTACAATAGTAATTAAATCTAAATTGTAAAATGAAAAAAATACTGTTTTTAATACTATTTTTGACAGGTTTAACGCCTGTTTTTAAAAATAATACCTTAGATTTGATTTGTTATCAATCGTATGCACAGGAAGATCCCTGGGGTGATGAACTGGAAGATGTCATTATTTGCAGCGAACCAGACGATATTACAGTTAATGATTATGGCAGTTATACTATAACAGAAACTTGCGTACATGGTAATATAGATGGCATAGCTACAAATGATTGTGAGTGGAATTGCTCAACAGTTGTTGCTGACAAACCCGATGATGGCTCTGGTGATAATGATGAACCAGACTGTAATGGAGATCTAGGCGGGTCTGCCTATATGGCTAGTTGTGGCTGTATTGGAGGATCAACAGGTATTTACTCATGTGATTCTAATCCTGATGACCCTGGTCCAGGAGATTCTGGTGACCCTTGCGGAAATCAAATCGTCTGTCCTAATGGTCAACAGCTAAATTACACAACCTGCAACTGCGAATGTACCAGAACATCATGTCCTACAGGATATAGATTGGTAAATTGTGAATGTGTTAAGATAAGTACACCGCCTGATCCAGATCCCTGTACTGCTGCTTCAATTGCTGCCGGCGTAAGTGTTTCAAATTTTTTTACCAATAGTGTTTTACAGCAAGCAAATAATTTCTCTCCCTTTACATTTAATCAGGGGCAAAATGAAGAATGGTTTATGATAACTAATAATAACGGTGTAATTACTCCTGGACCAATAGTTACTCTTTCGCCTAATGGAGGTACTGTACAAATTGCTAGTAACGCAGTTGCAGATGCTCATATACATACTGATCAGGGGCCTGCCAGGCCAAGCGCTGAAGATCTTTATGAATTGGGTAAGACAAGAGAATTTGCAAATAACTTTACAGATTCGTACATTTTGGCCTATGATGAAACAAAATATGCATTGCATATTTCAGATGCAAATTTATTAGCTACATTTATGAGTACAAATGGCAATTTTTATGATCCGTTAACTAAAGAGTTTTTACAAACTAGTAATTTATATATCTCTTTTAATAATGCGTATACATCATTAATGACTAACGACCCTAATATGTACATTTCTGAAGCTCAAGAAAGAGCGTATGCATTTATATTGAAAGGTTCCGGCGTGGATTTGTTAGTAGCCAGACCCGGAACAAATACATTTAAAAAGATAGATATTCTTCCTGCAAAAAATCCAGATGGTACAGCAATGAAAGATTCTAATGGCCAACCTATTTATAAAAAAGCTGACTGTAATTAACGTTTAAATCAAACCAAAAAATGAAAAATTCAATTATCTTATTATCCATAATACTATTAAATGCCTGCAGTTCTAAAAAAGAAAGTATATCGATACAAAAAGAAGAAATCGTAAGCACATCTAAAAATCAAACACTAAATGACTTTAAAGGAGATACTTTAAAGTATGTGCAGACTAAAATTTTAGACAGAAAAGAATATTACATCGGTAAAAAATTTGAAGTTCTATTAAATGATTTAAACATACCTATTGAGAGATTTATGTACACTCCCAATTTTAATAACATAAAAAAAGTAAGTAATACAATTTTTGAAATTTATGATGGTTTTGAAACCAGTCGAAAATTAGAAAAAGGGGAGATTCCTGTAAACATAATAATAACCTGGCAGCCTGCACTTAATGCTGATGAAGTAGATAAATTAATAATAGATAGAACGAAACGAGGTGAATGGACACCTGAAAAAGAAGCTTTTTTTAAACAACAAATTGTAGGTGATGTCGTTAGAACAAATTATAATCTTGACAATTATAAAAAGAAATAAATCTAACTATTAAAAAGTGGTTTTGAAAATATTCAAAGCCACTTTAATAACAATTTTACAAACACTCAAATGCAACAAACAATAACAGAATATCAGAATAATTCATATATACCAATTCTTCATTTAAAGCTTAGGAATGAATTACAGTTGGCTTTACAGGAATTTGATCCATTATTAATGAATCAGATAAATAGTATTTTAATTGCAAATGGTTATCAATCTATATAAAATGGAGGAGAAAAAGAAATTAGATGCATTCGGAGACTTTAGCTTCACGAAAAAAACAAGAATTCTTAATGCTTTTGTATATTTATTACTTGTTTTGTTTAATAATTTTTACAGAGATTTTGTTATCTTACTACTTCTAATTTACATACATATATTTTTGATTTTATTGTTTCTAATATTAGAATTAAGATATATGATTTTAGCCAAAAAGAGTTTTTTTAAACATATTTTTACTAATTATCTGGTGTTGTTAGGATTCCTAATTTTAACTTTTGATTTGGCTAAGATTTTTTTTAAGATTGATTTTTTAAAAATAATTTTAGGAAAGAATTCACTAGTGTCCACTTAAAATAAGTTAAAAACCAGCTGGTTAGTATTATGTTCATTGATATTATTGTAATCTGATTTCATAAGTAGTTCATTTATAAATGTTTTATCGAGTAATGATGCGGA
>NZ_JBBYHS010000031.1:0-26381 GCF_038290035.1 Flavobacterium calami | reverse complement strand
AGAACTTTCTAATAAATAAAAACCTTTCTTTATCTCAGTATGTTAAAATATTAGCTCGACGCGAGTAAGTCGTAAAGAGGAAAGTCCAAAGTTAAAAAGTTAGTAAAATGACTTTAGACTTTATGACCTTCGACTTTAGACTAAAAACCTTAAGGTGGTTATAGCGGCGGGGCTCACCTCTTCCCATCCCGAACAGAGAAGTTAAGCCCGCCTGCGCAGATGGTACTGCAGTATTGTGGGAGAGTATGTCGTCGCCTTTCTTTGAAAACCCTGTTTCTAATGAAACAGGGTTTTTTGTTTAAAATGAGAGGTACCTTAGCTCAGATGGTAGAGCAATGGACTGAAAATCCATGTGTCCCTGGTTCGATCCCTGGAGGTACCACGAATTGCTCGGATGGTGAAATTGGTAGACACGCTGGACTTAAAATCCAGTGAACAGCAATGTTCGTGCGGGTTCAAGTCCCGCTCTGAGTACAAAGCGCAATTACTTTTAATAAAGTAATTGCGCTTTTTTTTTGCCTTTACAGTTTTTATGGATCATGCGCAAAAGATTGGATAATCTGGGATCAATAAATTCTTCTTAATTTTTAATTTGAGATATGCTCTTTATTAAAAAGCAGTGACTTTGTATCCAGCAAAACCCTGTTATGAAAACCGCAGCGGGAGAGGGATAGGAAGAAGCTACCGAAGTAGCCTGGATAGCCCGACAGCATTATAAAAAGGGGCATATAAAAATATAGGTTGGAAGCCCCTTTTTATAATGGGGACTCCTCATTATAAATGGAAATTTTTAAAAAGATAAAATGTTTAAATCAAAAATCTAAGAAAAGTTGAATGATTTAGATATGTGCTAAAAAAAGCGGATCTATATAATTGATCCGCTTTTGTAATAGCAACTTAGTTAAATGCTTTTTCAAAATTTGAATTGGCATTCTTGGCTTTTTTGGAAGGTAAGACAGAATCACATTTGTCTTTTTCAATTATCGGATTCCAGTCGCCTTCGAGTTTATTTGCGGTTGTAGTGTTTGCTGCAAATATTTTTTCTTTTGTGTATTCAGAGACTTCGACTTTATTCAATTGTTTAGACCATGAAATGCGTTTATTTGTATCTGAGCCAGGTCCAAAACAATCATATTCTGCATAGAAAGAAGTTTTCCAGTTGTCATAGGCTTTATTTTCCGGATCTTTAGACCATATAGACCATCCTTCAGGTATTATAACCGATTCTTCGTAACAATGGATAAAAACTGTATTTGCACCAGCTCCCCAAGGTCTTCCAAGTGATACTTTTGAAATAGCTGCTTTAGGATATTTCATTATTATACAATCGTTGAATACAAATCCATATTTGCTTTTTCCTGCTTCATGATTTCCCGCAGTGATGTAAGAGTCTTTTCTGCATTGGATAACACAATTTTCAAACAAGGCTATTCCTGCCCCAAAAATAAAGTCTGTTGTTCCATCAATGATACAATCTTTGATATAGGTTCTCTTATTTGCTTTTAGGTAAAAAGTATCCTGAAAACCGCTCATTTTACAATTATGAAATATTGTTCTGTCGCCGTTTACCATTAGAGCTACAGCCTGACCTCCTTTTTTATATTGGGGTAACTCACTACTAATTGTGTTTTCAAAAGTGATGTTTTCTGCAAAAAAATCATTTGCTTCAATTAAAACACTAAATGATTTGCTCGTTCCTCCGGCAATTTCAGCATAATCATCGTAAGTGAGAATCGTGTTTTTATACGATTCGCCAATTAAGGAAACATTTTTCTTTCCTGAGGTTAATTTTAGTTTCTCTTTATAAACACCTGGCTTTACAAAAATAACAGTACGTTTAGAATTATTATCAGGTACAGCATTAAAAGCATCCTGAACTTTTGTATAATTACCGCTTCCATCAGCAGCTACTACAATATCATAAGTAGTTTTGTTTTTTTGGGCGTATAGAAGTGCGCTAAAACTAATAAATAAAAAAGAAAAGGTAAGTAAAGTTTTTTTCATGTTAGATTTATGAATGATAAAGTTTAAAAATAAAATTTCCAAGGAACATTATTGCTCCTTGGAAATTTATAAAAATAATTGAAATTTAACTAAGAAACGACATTTTTTACTTTGTGCCCGAACATTCCAAAATAAAGAATAATTGCAAAACAAACCAAAGGAATGATATATCCAGCCTGAATATCATCATGTTTCATATCAATTAAAGTTCCCATTGCGTAAGGAAGAATTGCGCCACCCACAATAGACATTACCAACCATGATGAACCCGTTTCTGTATTGGATTTTAAACCTACTAATCCTAAGGAGAAAATTGTTGGAAACATAATAGACATAAAGAATCCAATTCCACCTAAAGCATAAATAACTACAATTCCTGATCCGTAAATGGCTATTAAGCAAAGTAAAATATTTGCAACACAGTAGATAGAAAGCAAAACATAATCTTTGACAAATTTCAAAAAGAAAGTTCCGCTAAATCGTCCAGCCATAAACAAGAAACCATAAATGCCAAGATAGTATGCTGCCGTTTTTTCATCTAATCCCGCTTCCTTTTGTGCTATTCGAACAAAGAAACTAGTTACGCAGACCTGTGCTCCTACATAAAAAAATTGCGCTACAACTGCCCAAGTTAAGTGGGAGAATTTCAAAACAGAGAAAAACCCAGGTTTAATTTCGTTTTCAGTTTGTTTAGATTTCATTGATGGCAAATGCATAAAGTAAAACATAATGGCTACTAAAACCAAGATGCTTCCTAAAACGATATAAGGTAATTTCACAGCCGAAGCCTCTTCTAATAAGTAAGCTGCTTTTGTCGCTTCTGGCATTGCAGCCATTTCTTCTGGAGTATGGTTGATTCCTGAAAGTATAAAAATACCTCCCAAAACAGGACCTAACATTGCTGCTAAACCATTAAATGATGCAGCCAAATTTAATCTAAATGATGAAGACTCTGTAGGGCCTAAAATAGCAGCATACGGATTAGCACTTGTTTCAAGAATTGTTAACCCACAACCAATAACGAATAAAGCAAACAGGAAAAGTTCGTAAGTTCTGGTGTTTGCTGCAGGAACGAAAAGAAATGCTCCTATAGCAAAAACTAATAAACCAGTAATAATACTATTTTTGTATCCTATTTTTTTTATAATCATTCCCGCCGGGATTGCCATTATAAAATAGGCAAAAAAGATGGCAGTGTCGATTAATGTTGATTGGCTATTATTAAGCTGACAAGCTTTTTTTAAGTGTGGAATTAAGATACCATCAAGTCCATGCGCCATTCCCCATAGGAAAAATAAGCTGGTAATTAAAATAAAAGGTAAAAGATATTTGTTTCCTTTTCCGCCTTCTGTTGGAACTTCATGTTGGTCTTCCGTTTGGTTGGTTACTTGCATAGTTAGATTTTTTTTTAAAGGGTTCAAAGCCTCAAAGGCTCAAAGTTGCAAAGGTTTTGGGTTTTGGGTTCAAGTAAAGAAATCTTTACCTCTTTATTACTTTGAACCTTTGTACCGCAAAAGAATTATTTCTTTTTTACTAATAAAAGGTGATCACATACTAAAACCACTTCACCTCGTTGGTTGATGATTTCTACATGCTCCGTCACCGTTCCCATATCCGGTTTTTTGGCTTCTCCTTTTTCCGAAATCGTAATTTCAGAATGGATGGTGTCTCCAATATGAACCGGCTTCACAAATCGCATTCTGTCGTATCCTTTAGAAAAAGCTTCCGGATTTATTTCAGAAGCAGTCAAACCGATTCCAATACTGAAAATCATTGTTCCGTGGGCAATTCGCTGTCCGAAAGGTTGTGTTTTACACCACTCTTCATCCATGTGATGTGGAAAAAAATCGCCTGTATGACCAGCATGAACTACAAAATCGGTTTCTGTAATAGTTCTGCCTAATGTAACTCTTTTATCATTAAGTTGATAGTCTTCGAAAAATGTGGATTTGAAATACATATATTTTTTTTTAGTTTAAAAGTCCAAAGTCCAAAGTCCAAAGTCCATTTCTTGAAAACTTTATGACTTTCGGCTTTTGACTAAATTATAATTCATTTAGTGAAATGGCTCCTTTTTCATTACTGATGTAACAGGCTTCGACAACTTTCATCGTATCGAGAACATCCTGAACACTCGCCAATAATTTTGAATCTGAACCTTCTTTGAAGCGCATCAAATTTGACATAGTACCAATGAAAGCTTCCGGAAACCAGGAACCTTCCAAATTGATTTTTTCCCATTCGTACGTACCATCTTTTTCCAAAGCAACTTCAAATTCGTCCGGCATACCGTCAGGGTAATTCATCAACAAGCCCATTTTGGCTTTAATTGCTCCTTTTGTTCCTTCCCATTTGATGTAGCTTTCTTCATGTTTTGGTCCAAAATGATGATCGTGATTCGTATTGATAACCACACGCATTGAATCTCCGTAATCCAAAATAATCGAAGAACGGCAGGAAGATAATTTTTTCAAAGGGTGATTAGTTGTTTTGGCGTAAACTCCTTTTGGATTTCCTAAAAAAGAACGAATGCAGTCAATATAATGCACGCTGTGAAATAGAATTTCCAATCTTGGATGCTCCTTAATGAGCGGGAACAATTCCCAAGGTGTGTTTACCGTAACTTTAAATTCTAAATCGTATAAATCACCAATAATTCCTTCAGTAATAAGATGTCTCGCAGCACTAACAAAAGACGCAAAACGCAATTGAAAATTAATAGCAGCAACTAATTTTTTTCTTTCGCAAACAGCAACAATTTCTCTGGCCTGAGCCAAATCATTTCCCATAGGTTTTTGAATCAGCACTGCAGCACCATCTGGCAATTGCTCCAGAATTTCGATGTATTGATCAGGTAGTACAGTGATGTCATAAACCGCATTTGATGGAGCGTTTTTTACAGCTTCGGCTACGTTTTCAAAAACATTCGGGATACCAAATTCTTCAGCCATTGAATGTGCTTTTGCAACCGTTCTGTTGGTAATACCGAAAACCGAAAAGCCAGCCATTTTATAAGCTGGAAGATGGGCATCTTTTACGATACCGCTTGCGCCAATAATGATGATTGGCTGCTTTGTTTCTGGTAATAAGGGTTTATATGGAATATTCATAATTATATAATTTGCAGAATAAGATTCTGTGTTTCTTCTAATAATTTTTCGGATGGAATGTTGCTTTCTAATGATTTTAAAACCATCTTGTCAATAAGCTCGGCTACTTTTGGCCAAACCGGAGTTTGAGGAAGTGTCAAAGCATTTTCATGTAATGTTTCCAGTTTATGATAAAACGGAATAGTTGTGTTGATTTCAACATCATTCCACGTAGATTTACGGCAACCGATTCCGCCTTCGGTCGTTAATAATTTATCACTTTCCGGAGTTGTGGCAAATCGTAGAAAATCGTACGCCAGTTTTTGGTGTTTACTTCCTGTGCCAATGGTGTACAGCCAATACACATTCAGTGAAGCCGTTTTATGATTTTCGTTATGAGGCAATTCCGTAATATCAACTTTTTCTTTTACAGCTGATTCTTCAATCACTTCGCACATCGAGGCAAATCCAAACCAGTTGATCGCCATTACTGCTTCTCCTTTGGCGAAAGCCATACCAGCTTCAACAGAACCAAAATCTTTTGATTGCGGATGAATGGCTTTTTTATTATTGGCTATAGTTCTGTAAAAATCCAAAGCTTCAATTGCACTGGTGTGGTTAATATCGATTTGGTTTTGGGAGTTTAATAAAGAGCCGCCTCTTGTCCATAATTGCAGGCAAAAATCAAAAACCATATTATGACCGTCAGGATAATGTGCAAAAACAGAACCGTATAAATTTTGTTCAGGGCGACTGAAAAATTCGGCAATTTGAGTAAATTGTTTCCATGTTTTGGGAGGATGTAATTCGTAACCAAACTGCTTTTTGAAATTTTCTTTTTCAGTCGAATTTTCAAATAAATCTTTTCTATAAATCAAACATTCCGGTCCATCATGAAATGGTAATCCATAAGTCCCATTATTTATTTGTTGTAAATGTAATAAAGATTGATGCCAGCCTTCAGGATAATTTTCTGGCGGATTTTCAGAAATCAATGGGTTTAAATCCAGAACTGCTTTTTCATTCACAGCATCAAAAATCCAGTCGGTATTAATGTGCGCTATGTCCCAGTTTCCGTTTATTAAACCTTTATTGGTAATGGTTTCTTCGTATAAATCATGCAGTTCCAGCGGAATCATTTCTGCTTCAATAGTGATGTTGTTTTTTAGGCAGAACAAATCCCACAGCTTTTGCAGCGTACTTTCAAAAGGATCAAATTTCCGGACAGCGATTCGTAATTTTTCCATTAGCCTATAAATTCTTTAATAATTCGCTCGTTGTCCTGTCCTAATTTTGGTGAACCTTTCCCTGATGTGAAAATTTCTCCGTCAATTCTAATAGGACATCGGGTAGTTTTATAATTGTAACTGTCAAGCATTTCAACTCTTTGTACGAAATTCAAAACCTGAAAACCTTCTTCTGCAAAAAGCTGTTTGTAGTTCAGGACTTTGGCACACCAAATATCTGCGGGTTCTAAAATATCCAGCCAATATTGGGTTTCCTGAGTTTGTAAATGTTCAGCTAAAATATTTTTGATGTCATCTCTTAATTCAAATTTATTCTCGGGGAATTGTAATAACGCATCGCATTTTAAAAGCGAAGCCAAAACCGGAATCGATCCCATGGCCAAAGCTAAATAACCATCATTGGTTTTGTAAATTCCGTAAGGCGCACCCAAATAAGCGTGAGCATTGTTAGATTTTGTTCGGACAGGCAGTTCACCGCCATCGTTAAAATAAGTTGTAATGGTTTCAAACTGAAAATCAAAAGCCGATTCCAGCATGCTTACCTGAACTTTCTCCCCAATATTATGAGTTGCTTTTCTATACAAAGCAGCTAAAATTCCTTGTGCCAGATGTGCTCCCGCCAACATATCCACAATTGATAATCCCATTGGTACGGGTCCATCCTCCTGATTTCCACTTAACCATGTTAAGGCTGTCAAAGATTGCAATAATAAATCCTGTCCCGGTAAATCTTTTAATTCGGATTTTGTGCCATAACCCGAAATTTCGGCATAAACGATATTAGGATTAATCTCTTTGACTTCGTCATAACTCAAGCCTACACGTTCCATTACTCCGGGTCTGAAATTGTGCATGACCACATCGGCTTTAGCCAATAGTTTTTTTAATTTTTCGAGTTCACTTTGTTGTTTGAAATCAATTGCAAATGATTCTTTATTTCTGTTGATGGTATGAAAAACGGACGATTCTCCATTCATAATCAAATCAGAAGTATATAAGGTTCTGCAGATATCACCTGTTCCCGGTTTCTCAATTTTTATCACGCGCGCCCCCAGATCTGCCAATCGTAAACTCGCTGAAGGGCCGGAAAGAAACTGGCTAAAATCTACTATTAAATAATCTTCTAATGGTTTCATTTTTTTGTTTAATCGTTTAACTGTTTAACCGTTGAATTGTGTGTTGAGTATCATTTTTGTTTATCGTTTAGCTGTTGAATTGAGTCTTACTGATGACAAAACGATTTAACAAATAAACGATTCAACAATTAAACAATAAATTCTTCGTGTATCGTTTCATTGTGTTCTCCTACTTTTGGAGCAGCTTTTTGACTAACCAAAATTTCTCCATCCAGTTGAATCGGGCTTCGGGTAGTAACCATTGTTTCTCCGGCCGAATTTTTAACGGTTTGTTTCAATTGCAATTCCTCTACAAAAGGCTGGCTGTCTAATTCCTCGTAATTGAGTACTTTTCCACACCAGATTCCTTCTTTTTGAAGTAATTCAATCCAGTAATCTGCTTTTTGAGTCAATAGTTTTTCTGCTAATATTTCCCTGATTTCATCTCTTTGAGAAAACCATTTGTGTTTATCAGTGTATTTTTGGAAATCGATTTCTAAAACACTTCCAATAAAAAGCAAATCGCCCATTGCAAGAGAAATATACCCGTCTTTAGTTTGATAAACTCCGTAAGGAGCGCTTAGAAAAGCATGAGCACTTCCTTTTACATCACTTCTTTGTGGCTGTTGTCCTCCATCATTCAAGTAAGAAGTTATTGCTTCAAACTGAACATCCAAAACCGATTCCAGCAAGCTGACTTCGACCAAAACACCTTTTCCGGTTTTAGCTCTTTTAAGTAAAGCTGCTAAAATTCCCTGAACGAAATGGTTGCCGCACATCAAATCGGCTACAGCCAGACCAAAAGGAACTGGTCCCTGACTTTTCCTGCCGCTTAGCCAGCTTAATCCCGAAAGTGACTGCAAAAGCAAATCCTGTCCCGGTTTATTTGCCCAGGGACCTTTGTCTCCGTAACCTGTAATGGTTCCGTAAATTATTTTTGGATTAATATTTAAAGTTGTTTCAAAATCCAGTCCGATTTTTTCCATTACGCCCGGACGGAAATTATGGGTCATAATATCCGCTTTAGCGATTAATTTTTTTACTAAAATTAAATCTTCGGGATTTTTTAAATCGGCTGCAAAAGATTCTTTATTTCGGTTAATGGTATGAAATAACAGACTGCTTTCATCGACAAAAAGATCTTTGATGCTCAACTGGCGGCAAGCTTCACCTTTTACAGGACGTTCAATTTTAATAACCCTTGCTCCTAAATCGGCTAATTTTAAACCCGCAGAAGGTCCTGCCAAAAACTGGCAAAACTCCAATACAACTAATCCTTCTAATGGTCTCATGCTGTTATAAGTTTAAAGACTTAATGTATAGTCCATTCATTACTTCCAGAATCGATTCTTCATCACCGCCATTCATTAAATAATCACGAACAACATCTCCGGCATGATCCTGAAAATACATGTGTCCGGAATATCGTGGTCTTAAAAAAGCCCTTTCTAAAGCCGGTAAAGTATTTTTGAAATAATCATGAGTTACTCCGTTGATTCTTTCGCTTTTCCACGCTTGTAAATGCCCCGGCTGTCCGCCATTATCTGAAAAAATATTCTGCTGTACCTGTGATGATCCTGTAAATTCAGCATATTTTATAGCTTCAGGAATATATTGGCTGAATGAAGAAACTGCCAAACCGGTTCCGCCCAAAGAGCTGATCATTGGTTTGTCATTCAATTTAACTAAGTCATAAAAGTGAAGCAGATTTTTGCTGTAACCAATTCTTGAATAATTAGAATAGCCATACGCAAAAGGGCAGTAAGCAATCTCATCCGAATTGACCATAGCTTCATATACCTCAATCGGATTACGGTTAAAATTAGCCGAATCCATTAATTGAGCAAGTTCACGATGCATCTGTAAAGCTTTTTTTCCTGTTTCCACAGAAATGACTTTTTCCTGAGATTGAAAAGGGTCTTCGCCCAGACTACAGCAAAAAGAGTAAAAAGTCATTAGCGAATCTACCGGAATACCCGCAAAAGCAATTAATCCTTTTTTGGCCAAAGCCAATAAATCATCATAAGTCTGTGGGACTTTTAATCCCTGTTTTTCTAAAATATCCAATCGTGCGGCAGCAACCGGAGTCGCAGCATCTATTGGTAATGCCCATAATTTGTTGTGAAAAACATAACTTCCGTAAGATTTACCCACGGTATTGATTTCCTGATCTTTGATATATGCTTCAGAAAGATAATCTGATAAAGGCAAAATTGTTTTGGTATCGGCACCAAATCCTGTCCATGGATGGTCTATAACCAATAGGTCAAATCTTTTGGCTAAGTCTTCAATCGAAGCATCTGCAAATTCTTGTAAACTCCTTTTCTCCCAACTGATTTCTATATCCGGATTCAACTCTGTAAAACGTTGAGCTGTGGCAACCATTGGTAATAACCCTCTGGTGTGATTCCACGTAATCCCTTTTAGTTTTTTCATTTTGATAGTCTAAATTTAATAAATGTGATTTTCACATTTACAAATATAGAAATTAGATTCAATTGCTAAGATTATATGATTTGTTTTTTCTCAAATAGTGCAATATTTTTTTATATTTTGTACAAAATACACATAAAATGTGATATTGTTTTTGATTATATCTATTTTTAGGCATTGATTCTTAAAATAAGTACTTGGTATTAATATTAAGTTTTATATTTGTAAATGTGAAAATCACATTTATTTTCGCTTAGAATTTACATATAATACAATTTTTAAAGTAGCGGTTATGCTTAAAACTTTTTTTCTTTCCAAAATGATTGTCTTACTGATTTTTGTAACCACAATTTTAAATGCTCAAAATACAATCCCAACAAAGCTGAAATGGTCGGAAAGAATGGCATTAACACTGATGCAGCGTCACCCTGAATCGTATATGATTGATGATGCCAAAGTAGCACATATCAGTTATGTTCATGGTTTGGTTACTTATGCTTTTCAGGAATTAGGCAAGCAAAAAAAGAATGAAAAATACACGGCTTATGCCAAACAATATGCTGATGAATTAATTGACGCTGATGGAAATATTAAAACCTATAAATTTGAATCTTTTAATATCGATAATATACCTACAGGCCGAATTTTGTTTGATATCTATGAGCAGACTAAAGACAAACGCTATTTGATTGCAATGCAGACTTTGCGTAAACAATTAGAAGAACAGCCTCGTACCGCAAGCGGAGGTTTTTGGCATAAAAAAATATATCCTAACCAAATGTGGCTGGATGGTTTGTATATGGGTGAACCATTTTATGCAGAATATACCGTTACGTTTGAAAACGGAGCTAAGTTAGATGATATCGCTCATGAATTTGAATTGATTCAGCAAAAAGCAACGGATCCAAAAACTGGATTGTTATACCATGCCTGGGATGAGAGTAAAGAAATGCCATGGGCAAACAAAGAAACCGGCGTTTCGCCTAATTTTTGGTCCCGATCAATGGGCTGGTATGTGATGGGATTGATAGATGTTCTGGATTATTTTCCTAAAGATCATCCAAAAAGAAAAGAATTGATTTCGTATTTGAATAACATTTCTAATGCCTTAGTAAAATTTCAGGATCCTTCAGGATTATGGTATCAGGTAACCGATATGGGAACACGTGAAGGCAATTATTTAGAAACTTCCGGTACGGCTATGTTTGCTTATGCTTTTGCAAAGGGAGCTAAAAAAGGATATCTGCCTAAAAAATTCAAAAAAATTGCTGAAAAGGCTTTTGATGGTATTACTTCAAAATTTGTTAAAGTATATCCAAATGGAGAAATTGAAATTACGAATGCCTGCGCTGTAGCAGGTTTGGGAGGAAAGCCTTACCGTGATGGTTCTTACGAATATTATATTAATGAAAAAAGGAAAGATAACGATCCTAAAGTAACCGGACCATTTATTCTGGCAGCTTTAGAATTAAACAGATAAATTAAAACACACACATATATTATGTTTTCATTACAAAATAAAAAAGCAGTCATAACTGGCGGAGGCAGCGGAATAGGAAGAGCTATTGCAACTTTGTTTGCAAAACAAGGCGCAGAAATTCATATCATTGATTTAACAATAGAAAGTGCTCAGGATGCGGTCGCAGATATTGAGCAATTGGGCGGAAAAGTATTTTCGTATGCCTGTAACGTGGCGAGTCAGAAAGAGGTTATTGCTACATTTGAAAAAATTGGAAATATCCATATTTTGATTAATAATGCAGGAATTGCCCATGTTGGAAAAGTAGACACCACACCTGAAACCGATTTTGATCGTGTGATGGATGTAAATGTAAAAGGCGTTTACAATTGTCTGTACGCTGCAATTCCGCAATTCAGATTGTCAAATGGAGGTGTGATTTTGAATATGGCTTCTATCGCATCATGGGTTGGAATTCAGGATCGTTTCGCTTATTCAACTGCTAAAGGTGCTGTAATGGCAATGACTTTATCGGTAGCAAGAGATTACATCGATGAAGGGATTCGCTGCAATTCAATTTCACCGGCAAGGGTTCATACTCCATTTGTAGATGGATTTATCAATAAAAATTATCCGGGGAAAGAAGCTGAAATTTTCGAAAAACTGTCTAAGTCACAACCAATAGGGCGTATGGGAAAACCAGACGAAATTGCTGCGCTGGCAATGTATTTATGCAGTGATGAAGCCGGATTTATTACCGGAAGTGATTATCCTATCGACGGAGGATTTATAAAATTAAATAATTAAAAAAGAGATGCTAAGGTTCTGAGATACTAAGCTGCTAAGATTTTAGCCTTAGAAACTCAGAACCTTAGAATCTTAGTAACTTAAAAAATTAAGAAAATGAAATTAATACGTTTTGGAGCTGCCGGACAAGAAAAACCGGGTGTTATTATTGGGGAAAAAAGATATGATGTTTCTTCAATTGTTTCGGATTTTAACGAAGCTTTTTTCGAAGACAATGGTTTAGAGAAATTAAAAAAAGCTTTAGAAAGTAATCCTGTTTTACCTGAAGTTGATGCAAGTGTACGTTTGGGTTCTCCGGTAGCGAGACCTTCAAAAATAATCTGTATCGGATTGAATTATGTAGATCATTGTCATGAAACTGGTGCTCCGATTCCAACAGAACCAATTATCTTTTTCAAATCAACGACTTCTTTATGCGGTCCGAATGATGATTTGGTGATCCCAAAAAACAGTGAAAAAACGGATTGGGAAATCGAGCTGGCATTTGTGGTGGGCAAAAAAGCAAGTTATGTAGAAGAAGCAGAAGCTTTGGATTATGTAGCAGGATATGCTTTATTAAATGATTACAGCGAAAGAGCTTTTCAAATTGAAATGGGCGGACAATGGGCAAAAGGAAAAGGTTGTGATACTTTCGCGCCTCTTGGACCGTTTTTGGTTACACAGGATGAAATTGCCGATGTAAATAATTTACCAATGTGGCTGACAGTTAACGGAAAGAAATTTCAAAATAGTAATACGTCTAACCTGGTTTTCAAAATTCCATTTTTAGTGCATTACCTAAGTCAGTTTATGACCTTGCTTCCTGGCGATATCATTAGTACAGGAACGCCTCCGGGAGTTGGATTAGGAATTAAGCCGGATCCAATCTATATCAAACCGGGCGACGTTATCGAATTAGGTATGGACGGTTTGGGTTCAAGTAAACAAGTAGCTAAAGCTTATTCTAAATAAAATGAAATATATTGTTTGCGAAAAACCGCAGGAGTTTCTAATCAAAGAAAAACCAATGCCGGAACCAAAAGAGGGAGAAGTACTTTTGAAAATTAAAAGAATAGGAGTTTGCGGAACCGATATTCATGCTTTTGGAGGGACACAGCCTTATTTTGAATACCCAAGAATTCTGGGTCATGAATTGGCTGCTGAATATGTCAAGGGAAATGCTAAAGGTTTTGAGCCAGGTGATAAAGTAACATTTATTCCGTATTTCAGCTGTGGAACATGTGTAGCGTGTAGAAATGGATTAACAAACTGTTGTGCTAACATCAAAGTTTTTGGTGTTCATATTGACGGTGGAATGGCAGAATATGTAACTATTCCGGAACAATATTTATTGCACGGTCAGGGATTGGATTATGATGAACTGGCTTTGGTTGAACCATTAGCAATTGCAGCACACGGAGTAAGAAGAGCTGCTGTAAAAGCTACTGATACCGTTTTGGTAATGGGGGCAGGACCAATCGGAATTGGATTGATTCAGTTTGCTAAAATTGCCGGAGCCAAAGTAATTGTTATGGATATTAACGATTACCGATTAGGTTTTTGTAAAAATGAACTGAATGCTGATGAAACGATCAATCCGTTGAATGAAGATGTAGCCGAAAAATTAAAAGAATTAACCAATGGCGATATGGCGAATGTAGTCATCGATGCGACAGGAAATCAAAAAGTGATGAACAGTGCTTTTAATTATATTTCGCATGGCGGAAGATTCGTATTGGTAGGGCTTCAAAAAGGAGAATTGAGTTTCAGTCATCCTGATTTCCATAAAAGAGAATCTACTTTGATGAGCAGCAGAAATGCGACTATCGAAGATTTTGAATATGTAATGCAATGTTTGAAAGAAGGTAAAATAGATCCGAAAAAATACATTACGCACAGAGCTGATTTTGAGGATATGATCAGTGAATTTGGAAATTGGATTGATCCAAAAAATAACGTTATCAAAGCGTTGATTGAAATAAATTAAAATTATTTGTAAAATGTAAAATGTGATACGATAAATTTCATTGTGAGAAAATTTAGAAAAAATATAACTGAATAAGTTTTCCTTTTATATCTCCAAAAATTACGTTTCATAATCTACATTTCACATTTTACAAATTACTTCTAACATAATAATGATATGGATTTAGGATTAAAAGGCAAGATTGTAGTAGTTTCCGGTTCAGCCGGAAAAGAAGGGAGTATTGGTGAAACAATCATAAACCGATTGGCTGATGAAGGTGCTATTCCGGTTTTGGTGGACAGAAACAACAGAGGCTTTGGTTATGCGGAAGCTTTTCAGAAAAAAGGAATTGATTCTTTGTTTGTACAAACGGATGTGACCAATCCTGATGAAATGCAAAATGCAGTAAACAAAATTGTTGAAAAATACGGCAGGATAGATGTCGTGATTAATAATGTAGGGGTAAATGACGGTGCCGGTTTAGATGCTACTTACGAAGAGTTTATGGATTCATTAAAGCTTAATGTGGTAAGTTACTTTTTGCTCGTGAAATTTGCACTTCCATACCTAAAAGAATCAAAAGGTAATATTTTGAATATTGGTTCAAAAGTAGCTCTTACAGGTCAAGGTGGAACTTCAGGTTACGCTGCTGCAAAAGGTGGCGTTTTGGGACTTACGAGAGAATGGGCTGTAGATTTGATTCAGTTTGGAATCCGTTCGAATGCCATTATTATTGCTGAATGTTATACGCCAGCTTACGAAGACTGGATAAAAACAGTACCGGATGGTGAAGCAGTTTTGAAAAAAATAAATAAAAGTATTCCGTTTGAGTCCAGAATGACTACAACAGAAGAAATTGCAGATACGGCACTTTTTATCATTTCAGAGCGCTCTTCTCATACTACAGGACAATTTGTTTTTGTTGATGGAGGTTATGTGCATTTGGACCGTGCTTTAATCAGTGATGTAAATTAGTGTTTATGAATAACCGAATTGACTCCCATCAGCATTTTTGGATATTTGATCCGGTTAGGGATAGCTGGATTGATGATTCGATGCAAAAGATTCAAAGGAATTTTTTACCCGAAGACTTGTCTCCATTGCTTTCCCAAAATCAATTTTCGGGATGCGTAGCGGTTCAGGCAAGTCAGTCTGAAGAAGAAACTAATTTTTTATTAGATCTCGCTTCAAAAAATGATTTTATAAAAGGAGTTGTGGGCTGGGTTGATTTAAGAGCTGAAAATATTTCAGAGCGATTGAGTCATTTTTCTCAATTTGAAAAATTAAAAGGGTTCCGACATGTTGTGCAGGGAGAACCGGATGATTTTATGTTTGGGGCGGCATTTCGTAAAGGAATCGAAGCTCTGAAGGAATTCAATTTTACGTATGATATTTTGATTTTTCATCATCAGCTGCCGGCTGCAATAGATTTGGTGAAATCTTTCTCTGATCAGGCTTTTGTGATTGATCATATTGCAAAACCGGATATAAAATCGGGTGAGATTGCGTCCTGGAAAGAAGGAATTAAGGAGATTGCAAAATTCGAAAATGTAAAATGCAAAATTTCCGGAATGGTGACGGAAGCCGATTGGAACAATTGGAAACCATCCGATTTAAAACCGTATCTGGATGTGATTTTTGAAAACTTCTCTGCAGATAAATTAATGTTCGGATCCGACTGGCCGGTTTGCAATGTAGCTTCAGATTATAAGCAACTGGTAAAAACATTAGAAGATTATATGTATCAGCTTTCAATAGAGGATCAGAATAAAATCTGGTTTGAAAATGCTAAATCATTTTATAAGTTGAATGACTAAGTTGTATGCAATCTTTGGAAAACTATACACAGAAATTATTGTCATGAAAAAAGTAAAATTAGTTTTGGGTATATGTTTAATATTGTTAATTCTATCATGTGAAGGATCAGATGCTTATCAAGGTAAATGGAAAGCATTAGATTTAAAAGGTAAAAAACATCAAATTACTTTTTCGCAAAAAGAAATTACTATAAAAGATAGCTCAGGGAAGTCTATAATTCATAGTTATATTCAAAGCGGAATGGGGCATCATGGTTCTTCAGATAAGTCTGTTGACACCTATAAAATTCTATTAAATAATGGTCAGAACTATCAAATTTATTTTCCCAAAAATGACGAAAGTCTAGGATTAATTATGGACGGTAATGGATTGCAAATATTTACTATTAGTAGAAAAGACTATTTAACATATGATGATATTAATAAGTGATTGGATTAAGATTCCATAATATTGTAATATAAAAAAAAGCGTGAATTTCTACAATTCACGCTTTTTTTATGATCAGTTTAGACTTTTTATTTTTTTAAAACATCAGTTTCAGGAGTCCATTTTTTCTGCCACTCCGGATATTTTTTTAATACTTTTTCAGGATTATAAGTATACCATGCATATCCGCTTCTGCGTTCACGACTTACTTCTGCTAATGAATAAAGATACACACTGTCCCTGTCGCAAAACAAAGGCCTTCCGGTTCCTAATTCGTAATAGCGTGTCCAGATTGGTGGTGCTGTCGGATCATTTACAACACGACGGTCGTCTTTCACTTTTTTGAATTTTGAATCAAACTCCGGAGCCTCGAAAGTCTCTACTCTGGTATTGTAAATTTTAGAATCTTCAAACCATTTGACGGCGCTTTGTACCGATCTGATAATCTGTTCGTTTGGATTCTCAATTCTCATTAAAAATAAAACAATATCAACGCTCTCTGCATTACTCACGCTTGGCGGTTCAAATTTTCTTGCCCAGGCAGGTAGTAAAGTAACTTCGTCATGTTGCTGACACCAGGCACTTAGTTTTCCGTGGTCAGAAATTTGAGTTTTTAAAATACAGTCGATTCCTTTTTCGTAGGCTGTATTTACTTTGTTTTTTGTTTCAGCATCTATAAAACTAAAATTAGGATCGTTATGAACTATTTTATCCAGCAGATTCATAATTCCCATGTAGGCACCGTCATTAAAAGTAATATGACGGCTGTATCCTTTTTCTAAAGGATAATATTGAGGCCATCCTCCATTAGCATATTGTGCTTCCAAAATAAAATCGATTCCTTTCAGACAGGCCGTTTTGTATTTTTCAATTTTAGTTTGTGTATAAACCTGCGCCAGATAATAAACATGAGTATATGTGGTAGAGTTGTCAAAAGTGGTATGTAAAACTGATCTTGAACCTACAACATCGTTTATTTGCTCAGGTGTCAAAATGGCACGCATATCATAATTTTTTGGCCATCCTCCGTTATCACGCTGAAAGCAGATAATATTATCCGCTATTTTGGTGTATTCGGATTCTTCGTATCTCGGCTGATTCGGTATCGGATTTACGATATTGCTTTTGTCGGCAATACCATACCAGTGATTCATACTGTCGCTAAATGGTTTTGTACTGATTACCGTCGTCTTCTTATCTTTTTCAGATTGTGCACCTGAATAAAGAAATGAAAAAGATGTTAATATGATTCCGAATAATAAGCTTTTATTACTGGACAGACTTTTTAATGTTTTCATAGTAATTTTTGATGAACTTCAGTTGTGTTTAGTTTAAACTTAGACACAACTGAAGCTTAAAGGTTTAATTAACTATAGTTTTACCGCTGATTTTGGAACAGTTTCTCCAATAACGGTTTTTTTGGCGAAATCTGAGTTTGCAGAAGGGACAAATTCTACGTTCTCAGTAGCTTCTCCATTAATAGTAATGGCTTTAGATGAAGTAGAATTGAATTCGATATCTTTAAACGACATGTTTTTTCCGTTATAAATATCAATTACGTTTGGCTTTTCAATATCCAGTTTCGCATTGTGAATTTTGATTCCGTTGACATCCACAATAGTAAATCCTTTTTCTGCTTTAGCAATCAAATTAGAGATTTCAATATTTTCAAGATTCATTTCAGGTAATCCTTGTAAAAATACAGCTTGCTGCGCCCCTTTGATCGTTACATTTTTTATTGAAATGTTTTTGAACTGTGGCGTTTTTTCATCTACAGGCATTTTTTGGTTCACAATTTTATCACCGCCTTCTTCCAAAGTTTCAGCAATGGATTTTCCTCCATAATAAAGATTGAATGAAATCGCCTGAGAGGGAATATCGGTCATGAAAATGTCAGAAATAAAAATATTTTCAACAACACCGCCGCGTCCACGGTTACTTTTAAAACGCAATCCTACATCAGTACCCATAAAAGTACAATTAGAAACGTGCATGTTTTTTACGCCCCCAGACATTTCGCTTCCTACAGTTACACCTCCGTGTCCATGATACACAATATTGTTTTTTACAATGATATTTTCGCAAGGAACTCCACGATCTCGACCATCTTTGTCTTTTCCTGATTTAATACAGATGGCATCGTCTCCTACATCAAAACTTGAATTTTCAACAATAACATTTTTGCAGGATTCTACGTCAAGACCATCTCCGTTTTGTGAAAACCATGGATTACGAACTGTTACATTACGAACAATTAAATCTTCAATCATTAATGGATGAATGTTCCAGGCCGGAGAATTTTGAAATACAGGGCCGTCAAATAATACTCTTTTACTATTTTGGATACTAACCAATACCGGACGTAAAAAATCATGAATAGCTTCAAATTCTTCTTTTGTTTTCAAATCCAGACGCACATTCTGATCCGCTCCAACCGAAGCTTTCATAAAGGTTTCTGATGGATACCAGCTGGTTTTGCTTTCGTTCAGAACTCCGCCTGAATTCACAAACGCCTTCCATTGGCTTTCTGTTAGTTTTGCTTTTTTAACCTGTCTCCAAACTTCGCCTGAACCATCCCAGACACCATTTCCTGTAAAGGCAACATCTTCAAGATTTTTTCCGTAAAGTGGAGAGATACAACGCCAGGTGTTTAAACCTTCAAAGCTGGTTTCGATGATTGGGTACAAACTTTTGTCAGGAGAAAATTTGATTAAAGCTCCGGTTTGGGCATGTAATTCGATTTTGCTCTTTAGGATAATTGGTCCTGTAAGCCAGATTCCGGGAGGAATAATTAATTTTCCACCTCCTTTTTTTGAAAGTGCACTAATAGCATCTTCAAAAGCTTTTGTGTTTAAAACATATCCTCCGTTTACGGCGCCAAAATCTTTTAAATTGACTGTGTTTTTTGGAATTTTTGGTTCATTGACCTTTGCCATTTTAAATTCAATGTTGTCGTACGTGCCATTGGATTTTGATTTTTGGGCTACCGCATTTCCTGAACAGCCAATGGTCAGAACAGCCAGAAGCATACGGAAAAAGTGTGTTGGATTAGTTTTCATTCTTATTGAATTAGTTAAAGTTTGATTTTCGATGTCAAAATAGTACGATATGTGTATATTGGTAAAACTTTTTTTATAAATAGTAAAATAAGTTCCCTAAAAAAACGAAAATACTACAATGTAATCGATTGCACAAATTTAATAAAAATATTTACAATATATTTAATAGCTGAAAAACGATTTAGATCATCTGTAAAGCTATTTCATTATCTCTTTTGTAAATAATTTCGGTTGTATTGATAAATCATATTGAAAAAATGCAGGTGGGTGCAGGACACTTATATTTTTATGTTCTGTTAAATTGTACCCATTATTTGGTAAAAGTGTAAAAAACACATTTATTTGCGAATTTAATATATTGGCAAGAAATATAACCTTACGGCTTTACCTAAAAAAGAAAAAAATGCGTTTAAATATTTTTACTAAAGTTCTAATTATCTTTTTGATAACAATTTGCACATTCTCATTGCATGCTGCTGAAATCTGGGTTTCACCTCAGGGAAAAGACACCAATCCCGGAACAAAGGCCAGTCCCTTGGCAACAGTTCAGATGGCAGTCAGGAAAGCAAGAGAACTACGCCGTCTGAAAGATCCGTCCATAAAAGACGGAATCCGTATTATCGTAATGAACGGAACGTATTATTTGAACGAACCTTTATTCGTAAGGCCTGAAGATTCGGGAACGGCAGACAGTCCGACGACTATCGAAGCGGATGCGAATGCTAAACCTATTTTGAGCGGCGGAATCGAAATAAAAAACTGGAAAAAATCTTCACTTGCCATAAATGGCTTAAAAGCAGGAACAATCTGGGAAGCAGATGCCCCGCAACAGGCAGGTGAAATTCTAAATTACCGTCAGTTATGGGTCAATGGCAAAAAAGCCGTCAGAGCGAAAAGCACTGCCGGAAATCAAATGGACAGAATTTTGTCATGGGATAAAGATTCTGAAACCTGCTGGATTCCTTTTAAAGACAAATCGGTTAAGTTCGAACCGGGAATGGAAATGTACATCGTGCAATGGTGGGCAATTGCGAATCTTCGAATCAAAAATATCGAAATCAAAAAAGACAGCGCAAGACTTTCTTTCGAACAGCCGGAAAGCCGAATCCAAAGCGAACATCCTTGGCCGGCTCCGTGGATTTCTAAAAACAACGGAAATTCAGCTTTCTATTTAAACAACGGAATTTCAATGCTGAATGAACCGGGCGAATGGTTTTTAGACAGAAAAAAAGGAAAAATCTATTACATTCCAAGAAAAGGAGAACAACTGAATTCGGTTAAAGTTACTGCGCCGGTTTTAGAAAATTTGGTAAAGATTGAAGGTACTCTGGATACTCCGGTACATCATTTTAATTTCAAAGGAATTTCGTTTCAATACAGCAACTGGCTTCGTCCTTCACAGCAGGGACACGTGCCGTTGCAGGCCGGAATGTATTTGCTGGATGCTTATAAATTAAAAACTCCGGGAACGCCAAATCAGGCGAGTTTAGAAAATCAGGGCTGGGTGGGAAGACCAAGAGCAGCCGTTGAGGTAAATTACGCCCATAATACACTTTTTGAAAGCTGTTCTTTTGAGCATTTGTCCTCTACAGGTTTGGATTTACACAGAGGAACGAACCATAATATTGTAAAAGGAAATTTATTCAAAGATATTGGTGGTAACGGAATCAATCTTGGGGTTTTCTCCGAAGAATCATTCGAAGCGCATCTGCCTTATACCGTAAAAGACGATCGCGTAGTTTGTTCAGATGAATTAATTTCGGATAACCTGATTACCAACGTAGCCAATGAAGATTGGGGATGTCTGGGAATTGCTGCCGGTTTTATTAAAAATCTAACTATCGAACACAACGAAATTTCGGATGTGGCCTATAGCGGTATTTCGATGGGCTGGGGCTGGACGCACACCGAAAATGTAATGCGTAATAATAAAATTCTGCGTAATAAAATTCATCATTATGCGAAACATTTACATGATGTAGCGGGAATTTATACGCTTTCATCTCAACCAGAAAGCCGAATAGAAGAGAATTACATTGATAAAGTCTACAACAGTCCGTATGCACATGATCCGTTTTTATGGCTGTATTTGTATACCGATGAAGGAAGCCAAGGATTTACCATCAAAAACAACTGGATTCCGATTCAGAAAATATTGAAAAACAATAATGGTCCTAAAGGAAATATCTGGCAGGATAATTATGCTTTTGTAGATCCAAAAATTAAAGAAAATGCTGGAATTCGTTCGCCATACAACAGTTTATTAGCCAAAGAAGTAGTGGTTGATGAAGCCTGGGGATTGCAGGAAATGCCAAAACCCGTAGCGATTGAAGTAATAGGAAAAGATCTGGATATCGAAAAGATCAAATCAACGATTAAAGGTTTCCGAATTGTAGGCGAAGAATTGTACCAATGGGGAAACCATTTGGTAATCTATGGCTTGATGAATCAGCCGGAAAGAACGAAAAGAAAACTGGCGTTAGCTTTTCCTAAACTGGAAATCAAAATCTATGAAAACCCTGTGTATGATTTTCAGAATTTTGAAAGATGCAAAGGTGTAAAACCGGTATCGGAATGGGAAAATATCGTTTTGACGGCTAATTTAGTTGAAGACGAAAAACTGCAGAAAGAATATGTGGATTACCACACCACCCAATTCGAAAAATGGCCGGAAATCGCCAAAGGTTTCTGCAACGCCGATTTTCAGCAGTTACAGGTTTTCAAAAACGGAAGACAATTAATGTTGGTTATCAGTATTCCAAAAGGAGAAAGTCTGGATAAACTGAATCCAAAAACGACCGAAAATAATCCGCGTGTTAACGACTGGAACAACTTAATGAAAAAATACCAAACGGGAATCGAAGGCGCAAAACCTGGGGAAGTTTGGATTTTCCTGAATAAAGTGAGTGTTGAAGAGAAAAAGTAGAGGAAAGAATAAAGAGCAAAGAAAATAACTATCTAAAACTAAAAATATAACCAATGTTAAAAATAGCTATTCTGGGACTTGGAGAAGGACGAAGCACGATGTCGGCCGCTTTAGAAAGTTCAAAATTAGAACTTGTAAAAGTGTGCGACAGAAACGAAGAAATCTGCAAACAAAGAGCAAAAGAATTCGATTTTCATTCGTATACCACAAACTATGACGATTTATTAAACGATGATGCCATTGATATCATCGCAATCTATACGCCCGATCATTTGCACGCTCAACACGTAAAGCAGGCTTTGTTGGCAGGAAAGCACGTAGTGTGTACCAAACCATTTATCGATGATCTTTCAGATGCTAAAGAACTATTGGAGCTAAGCAAAAAGACAGGAAAAAAAGTTTTTATTGGTCAAAGTTCAAGATTTTTCGAACCTGCAAAAAGACAAAGAGCCGATTACGAAGCGGGATTGATAGGAGATTTAATTACGATTGAAGCCCAGTACCACGCAGACCACAGATGGTTTTTGAAAAAAGAATGGTCTTTGCTGCAATCTTTTAAATGGCTTTATGGTGGTTTGAGCCATCCGGTAGATTTCATCAGATGGTACCTGCCAAACATCGAAGAAGTGATGGGGTACGGAATGATCAGCAGTAACGGAAAATCAGCTGGATTGAAGAATGAAGATACGATGCATTTTATCTTCAAAGCGACAGACGGTAGAATCGCCCGAGTAAGCGGAGTCTATACTTCGCCAACGCAACCAGCTCAAAGAGACAGCGGTATGAGTACCATTTTAAGAGCAACCGAAGGTGCCAGCCAGGCCGATTATCACGAACTGCGTTATGCCGTTACAGACAAAACCGGTGAAGAAAAAGTAATTACCTGGGGCGACAGCACTTTAAAATATTATTTCCGTTTTGAAGGGCAGAGCCATCACGGTGGGGAATATCAGAATTACTTAGAATATTTTGTCGATAGTATCGAACAGAATTTTGAAGCATACCCAAACATGGAAGAAGGAATTGGAACGGTAGCTTTACTTCAGGCAATGGATCAGTCTTTACAAACCGGAATGCCAGTAAAAATTGCTGCTATTCTTAACCAATATGGACTATGAACAGCATCTACGATAAATTAACGGCCCTTGATTTTATCATTGTTGCTGCCTATCTGGTGATTTTGTTGGTCATTGGATATGTGGTGAGCGTGAAGCAGAGCAAAAAGAACGAAACGCTTTTCATGGCGGGAAATTCCCTGAACTGGTACAACATCGGGTTCAATATGTGGGGGACTAATGTGGGACCTTCCTCTTTATTGGCTTTTGCCAGTATTGGTTATGCGACCGGAATCGTGGCCGGAAATTTCGAATGGTATGCCTTTGTCTTTTTATTGCTTTTGGCTATCGTTTTTGCGCCAAGATACATTGCGAGTAAAGTCAGCACCATGCCCGAATATATGGGGAAACGCTATGGTGACAGTACACAGACGATTTTGGCCTGGTATGCTATGGTGAAAATTTTGGTAAGCTGGTTATCGTTAGGATTATTCAGCGGTGGAATTTTGGTACGTCAGATTTTAGGAATCCCGATGTGGCAGAGTGTGACGGTTTTAGTGATTTTCTCCGGAATTTTTACTTATGCGGGAGGATTGAAGGCCATTGCAAAAGTGAATGTTTTTCAGATGATTTTATTGATTGTCGTTTCGCTTACCTTATCATATTTAGGTCTGCAGAAAGTAGGTGGAATCGAAGCGTTGATTGCCAAAACACCTTCTAATTTCTGGAATCTGGTACAGCCTGCAGACGATGCACATTATCCGTGGCCTGCTATTTTATTAGGTTATCCTGTGGCGGCAGTTGCATTTTTCTGTACGGATCAATCGATGGTACAGAGTGTTTTGGGAGCCAAAAATTTAGAACAAGGACAATTGGGAGTGAACTTTATAGGATGGCTGAAAGTAATGGCATTGCCGTTGTTTATTTTACCGGGAATCCTGTGTTCGGTTTTGTTTCCTGAATTGGGTAAAAACTCTGATTTGGCTTATATGACGATGGTGACGAATTTATTCCCAAGCGGAATGAATGGTTTGGTGATTTGTGTCATGATTGCCGTTTTGGTGGGCACAATTGGTTCGTCTTTAAATGCATTGAGTACCGTTTTTACCAATGACATTTATGTAAAGAAAATGAATCCGACAGCCTCTATAAAAGAACAGATCAAAATCGGACGATTGACGATTGGGGCAGGCTGTGTGTTTGCGATCCTGATTGCCATTGCGATTGACAACATCAAAGGACAGAATTTATTCAACATCTTTCAGGCGGTTTTAGGTTTCCTTGCGCCATCATTATCGGTTGTATTCTTATTGAGTGTTTTCTGGAAACGCACGACCAAAAAAGCCGTAAATGCAACGCTTTCCTGGGGTTCAGCCTTTAGTTTATTCGTAGGAGTTTTGTATTTATGGATTTTTCCTGCAGATAAATACCCGGTTTGGCCTCACTTTTTATTGATTTCGTTTTACATTTTTGCCGTGCTTTTAATTGCAGCAGTGCTAATTTCTTTAGTGGATAAAAATCCGGAAGTTAATTTTTCAGATGAAAGGGATATTCCTAAAACGAGTAAGAAAGTGAAGCTTTTGTTTGGTTTGTTAGGAGTGGTGATTTTGGCTTTGTATTTGGTTTTTAATGGGAATTAAATAGTTTTCGAAATATATATTAAATGAACGCTTTCTTTTACGAGGAAGCGTTTTTTATACAATTATTAAAATACAAAGTATTAAAAAGATGATTTTTAAATCTACTATATTTGAACATATAAACAGGAAAAATCTTCGGTAATGATTTTTTAGTTTAAAAAGTGAAGTTAATCACTCGATTTTCAATTTCTAAATGTTTTACAAATAATTTTAAAATGTCTAAAATGGTGAAAGTATTACAAAGATTGCAGTTTGAAAATGTTTTTCCTGATGAAAAGCCTAAAGAAGTAATAGATTATTTAAAAAATGTGTCTAGGGAATCTTTATTAATGTCAATTGGATTTTGTAGTAAGAATCCAGGTACTAATTTTGATAATTTTTTTTCTAATCCTGATTTGCATAATCAAGTTGTTCAAAGGGTTAAAGATTACTCAAAAGCAAATAGTATAATACAAAAACCAAGGGTAATTTCTAAATACGCTGGTCTAAAATTAGCTGAACTTATTTTATCTAATAAAGAAATTTTGAACAACAAGCGTATTTCAGTTGACGAAGATGAAATGAATTTGTTCAAAGCATTTCTTCTTATTAATACTCAACTTAATGCTCATCAAAAGTTAAATAATTTAAATGATGATAATTTTGAAAAGCTTGTTGATTTTAATTTAGTTCTTAAATTTCCTGAATCTGATTTAGCATTATTTGAAGAAGATGGTATAGAATTTTTAAAACTAGTTTTTTGTACAATTCACAAGGTTGAGGAATTATTCAAATTTTTGAATTCTAATCTAGATTTTGAAGAAATAAAAAATGAATTCTTAAATAGTTTTAGTGTAAGTTCAGAAGAAGAATTTATTGTTCAAATGAAATACTTATTTGGTCAATTATTAATGTCTATTATTTCAAAAGGATATGCTTTTGAAGTTCAAGATGAAGCATCATTGAAATTTTTACTTTCAATGACATCAGATAATATTATGTTAGATGAAGATTTTACACACTTGAAAAATAATCCCATTTATTTTTTAGGTGAGAATAGATTCTCAATAGTGAATTATTTTTTTGTAGTTGATAAATTTTATAGAAGTACAAAATTTAAACTCAAAGAAATTTATGAGAGTAAGGATGTTATAAAGAAAAAGTATGGTAACTTCTTTGGGTTTTTCAATAAAGAGTTTTCTGAGAATTTTTTAATGAAAAATGTACTAGATGATATTTTTAATAAAGAAGATTTTTCACTAGTGTCCACTAAAAATTAAAATAAGTTCTTTGAAATTATTGTAAATCTGTATTTTAAGAGTCATTTTAGAGCGTGACGATTTGAAATGATTATTATGTTCGTAAATCAATATTACGAA
>NZ_JBBYHS010000030.1:0-31189 GCF_038290035.1 Flavobacterium calami | reverse complement strand
TATTGATTGATTGCGATTTAAATATTACTTTAGCCATTGCTCGTTTTTTGTGCAACTCTAAGATACTATTTTAGATTAAAAACAGCAAAAAAAAGGCTGTCCTTACTTTTCGGACAGCCTCTTTTTTTGCTTCACTTTTTCAGTAAATATTTTATAGATATTTTGGTTAAAATCAATAAAAAAAGGTAGGGTTTCTGACGGCTGAATTGTTTTAAGAATAATCAAACCGGATTATTTCAGATTTAACTTCGCAATACCAATTATGCATAGAAAAAAATTTTTAAGAAATGGTCTTTTCGGATTAGGAGCTATTATTGCACTTCCAACCGTTGTTTCATCCTGCTCAAAAGATAATGATAACGAATCATCAGATGATACGGGTAATAATTCGGGAGGTAATTGCAGTATTTCGCCAACAGAAACCAGAGGGCCGTTTCCGATACTAACTCCCGCTCAATATGTAAGGGCAAGTATCATTGGTGACAGGACAGGCGTAGCGCTTTTAATGACCCTGACCATAGAGGATCAAAGTAACGGATGTACACCGCTTGCAAATGTATTTGTTGATGTCTGGCAATGTGATAAAGACGGATTGTACTCTCAATATAGTACACAAACCAGTGCTAACTATTTAAGAGGAAGGCAGACTACAGACCAAAACGGAAAAGTTTCTTTCATCAGTATATTTCCGGGTTGGTATCCGGGAAGAGCGCCTCATATTCATGTGGAAATACTAACTCCCGAAGGCAGATCGCTTTTGGTCACTCAAATTGCTTTTCCGGTTTCAACTTATACGTCGGTGTGTGCAACTAGTGGTTATAATGGTGCGCCTGACACATCAAATACACAAGACAGTATCTTTTCGAATAGCTTATCCGGAAATATGGCTGATTCGGTTACAGGAAACAATACCGATGGTTATACTTTGTTGAAAAAGATAACTGTAGCATAAATTTAGAATAATACATCTTTAGACTAAAAGAATAGTTTTTAATTCAATATAATACCCAATACGCTTTTTTAATAATAGATTTAGTCGAAAAAAGTCACTCGTTTTGCGAGTGACTTTTTGGTTTTATAAATCGATGAAAATGTTCTAAGGAATAAATAGTACTGTCCCTCCATTGGCAGAAAGTTCCAGATTGAATTTAGTTTCATTGCCAAACTTCTGAGTACTGAATTTTGATTCCTGACCGTCACCATCTGAAATAATAGAGACATTTTTACCTTTAAGCATCCACAAATCTACAGTGATTTTTTTAGTACTGTTTTCACCGTTGATAGCTGCAATGTACCATTTTGTGTTTTTTCTTCGGGCAATTACACAATATTTCCCCGGATAGCCATCTATAAAACGGGTTTCATCCCATACTATCGGAACATTTTTCAGGTAATCAAATAAGTAAGTAGGTTTTTCCTTTAAGTTTTCAGGCGTTAACCCCCAATGCTGAACGGCAGAGAAAAAGACAACGGCAGTAGCCATTTCAAAAGCATCTGTAGTTTTTCGGATTGTACCTTTGTCAGGATTTCGATTTAAGCGTTTATTAAGGAAAACAGGTCCAAAATCCATTGAACTTACTGCATTTCTGGTAAAAGGATAAATAGTGGCTGTAGAAGGATATCGGTCACTGAACGCCTGCTGAAATACCAGATTTTCAGAGGCCAGTACCGCTTCACTCGTCATAAAATTAGGATACATTCTTTCCCATCCGCGCGGAAGAGTTGTACCGTGAAAATTGATGTTCAGTCCAAATTCTGCAGCATCGGTAAGGATATCATGATACAGTTTCATGGTGGCCTGTTTGTCGCCGCCAAAAAAATCGATTTTTAAGCCTTTTACGCCAATTTGCTGTAGCCATTGCATCTCTTCTCTTCTGGCTTCAGCTGTGTTCATTCTGTCTTTTGGGGTTTGCGGAGCAGTGTTCCAGTTTCCGTTAGAATTATACCAAAGCAGGACACCAACATTTTTAGATTTGGCATAATTCACCAATTCAGTCATTTTTTCTTTACCAATAGTAGTATCCCAAAGTGCATCAATCAGGATGAATTCACATTTCATGTCGGCTGCAAGATCAATAAAAGTCTTCTGATCGTTATAATTACAGCTTTCATCCTGCCACACAATCCAGCTCCAGCTCGCACGACCTGCATCAAATATTTTCGAAGTTTTTACAAGAGGTTTCACCACATCTGTAGAGGCAGTCGATTCAACAATTGGTTTTAACGTTCTGCCCAGCGTAATGGTTTTCCACGAAGTCTGCATAGGCAGTGTTGCAGTAGCTGTAACAGGTCCCTGATTGTTATTTTCGCCATCCTGCGGAAAAGTAACAGTATAGATTCCGTCTGAACTGGCATCGCTTAATCGGGTTCCCACATAAGTATCGCTGACACCGGTTTCAGAAATTAACAGCCATCCTTTATCACCCAAATGAAACAGTGCAGGAAAAGTATAGCCCAATCCGTATTGTGATTTTGTTCCCACGGGTTCTTCTCTGGTATATTCTTCTTCATAAGACGGTTTCGTTTTTTGCCAGCCGCTTGATGGCGGAGCCTGAGGCGTAATAAAAGTGGTTGTGCCTATGGGAAGTTTAAAACCTGTTGTTTCTTTTTCAACAGTACAATTGGCCGTATTCTTTTTGCTTTTCGGAATCAGATAACTAAAGGCTACATCGGTATTCGTAACTCTGAAAATTATATGTATGGTATCGTTTGAAGCATTCGTAAAAAGGCATTTTAATTCGTTCGCCTTATAATTGACCTGACTGACTTTTGAACGGTTTAACTGATAAGATTCCTGAATTTTGGCTGAGGTATGATTAACAAGTTTTAGTTCTTTCGAAAAGTCACCTGCAGAACTTAAAAGCCCTAAAGGCGATTGTTGAAGAAATAGATCTTTTTGATAAAACAGACTGTAATACACATTTCCGTCTGTAACGGAAACTTCGAGTTTTATGTTTTTATCAGGACTGAAAACGGATACAGATTGTGCCTGAAGCGAATTTGTCAGAGACACGAAAAATAGACTGATTAGAAGTTTTCTCATTGTGGTTTTTGGTTGGTTGATAGTAATTTTTTTTTCTTTGAAAAGAGAAATAAGTGTAAAAGTAACACTTTTTTATAAAACAACAGCATTCACATTTTGTTATGGAGTAAAAGGTGGGACATTTAAAGATGATATTCTCTCGGGATATTGTTATTTTTGCATATTCAAATAACAAAACGGATGATAACAATAAATAAGGAACAGTCATTTTTATTAGAAAACACATTATTCAGTTTAGCATTGGCATCTGAGGCTGCTGATGTTTTTGATGAATGCAATACCATCATAACAGGGATAGGGAAGGTGAATGCAGCATACGAGTTATCGAAAGTTATTCTGCATAAAAAGCCGTCCTTAATTGTTAACCTGGGTTCTGCCGGAAGCAATTTTTTTCAGAAAGGCGATGTTGTCTGTTGTACCAAATTTATTCAGAGAGATATGGATGTACGCGGTTTGGGCTTTCAGCTGTATGAAACCCCTTTGTCTGGCCTGCCTCCGGTTCTTGAATATGGTTTAAAGATGGAAGGTCTGCCGGAAGGAATTTGTGGGACAGGCGATAGGTTCGAAATGGCTCATGCTGAGGTGTTATACAATGTTGTAGATATGGAGGCTTATGCGTTAGCCATGATCGCTATGAAAGAGAATATTCCGTTTTTATGTTTAAAATACATTTCAGATGGCGCCGATGATAACGCAGCAGAAGACTGGTCGGTTCAGGTACACAAAGCTGCAGTAGCGTTCGGAAAACTTTTAAAAATAAATAAAAAAGACAAAGTAACAGAAGCTGGATCTTCAATTAGACAAAATAAAAACCGTTCTGAATCATTTTCGAAACGCTTTTCTATGACTTATAACTCTTAACTTATAATTCATAATTTTAAACTTAAATCTTCTCTACAAAGTTCAGCTTACTGTTTTTTCGGCTGTAGCCAAAATAAATTAGCAGTCCAATTAATAACCAAACGGTAAAGTAAATCCAGTTCCAGACACTTAATTCGGCCATCATGTAAAGACAGCAGATAAGTCCTAAAAGCGGAATCAAAGAAAGATTTTTTCTGAATGCCCAAACTGCTAATCCAACTAATACGATAAGGAAAATCCACATGGGTATTTTGTGTTTAAACAAACTGAATCCGGTTTCGTATTTTGCAGCATCGTTAATGGGTAATCCTTTTACAACTTCAGCATATTTTGCTTCGTCATCCTGATATTGACTTAATAAATGCTCTAAATCTGAAGTTTCGGCCGTTTTGTTTTTAACATCGATACTTTCTAAATAATTCAGAACTTTTGCAGATTCTTCTTTATTTAAGGAAGTAATAATCGTTGTTGCATCAAAAGTCTGTGCTTCGTTATTGATGAAAGCCATAGTTGCTTTATTGTTGAAAGCAAAAGCGTAATACAATCCGGCTATAATTAAAACGGGTAAAATATATTTTGAATTGACATAAGGTGTTTTGAATTTTCCCCTCGGGATTTCAGGTTTGTTCTGCAAGACTAAAACGCCCGCACAAACCAGTACAAAGGCAAATAAAGTTCCGATACTGCATAAATCGGTTACCATTGTCAGGTTTAAAAACAAAGCCGGAACTGCCACGACAAACCCCGTTACGATAGTCGCAAAAGAAGGTGTTTTGAATTTTGGATGCACTGTAGAAAACTTCTTCGGTAACAATCCGTCACGGCTCATACTCATCCAGATACGCGGCTGTCCCATTTGGAAAACCAATAAAACGCTCGCCATTGCCACAACTGCGCTTACTGCAATAATTCCCGACATCCATTTTAAATCTAATTTTTCGAAAACAAATGCCAGAGGATCTCCCACATTTAATTCGTTATAACGTACCATTCCGGTTAAGACCAGAGCAATGGCTATGTATAAAATGGTACAAATAATAATCGCCCACATCATTCCGCGTGGCAAATCACGCTGTGGATTTTTGCATTCCTCGGCGGTTGTAGAGATGGCGTCAAAACCAATATAGGCAAAGAAAACCGCTGAAACACCTTTTAAAACTCCTCCAACACCATTTGGAGCAAACGGATCCCAATTGGTTGTATCAACATAAAAAGCACCAACAGCAATTACTAAAAGAACGATACATAGTTTTACAACTACCATTAAATTACTGGCGTTACGGGATTCTTTCATGCCTCTGTAGACCAAAGCTGTAATTAAAACGATAATAAACAAAGCCGGCAAATCGGCTACAAAATGAAAAGAACCAATTGTTGGCGCTGTTTTCCAGGCGGTGTAAGCGGTTTGTAATCCGGCATCCAGATTTTCAAAAGATTTTCCGCCCTGCATTAAAGCCATTGCGTCTTTATAACCGTTTGAAGCAGTTAAATAATCCATCTGAATCCATTGCGGTAAATTGATTCCGCGGCTCTGGAGCAATCCGGTAAAATAGTCACTCCACGATATAGCGACGGTTATATTTCCCACCGCATATTCCATAATCAACGCCCAGCCAATAATCCAGGCAATTAATTCTCCGAAAGCAACATAAGAATAGGTATAAGCACTTCCTGAAACGGGAACCATTGAAGCGAATTCTGCGTAAGCAAAAGCAGCAAAACCACAAGCCAGCGCGGTAAACAAAAACAAAAAGATAACGGCAGGTCCCCCGTCGGCACTGGCTTTTCCGATTGTACTGAAAATACCAGCCCCCACAATAGCAGCAATTCCAAAAGCGGTCAGATCCCTCGTAGTTAAATGCTTTCCTAATGCATTGTGTCCATCGGATTCATTTTGCGCAACTTGTTTCAGGATATCCTGTACTGTCTTTTTTCGAAATAAACTTGAAAATGCCATACGTGGTTTAGCTATTAAAAATTAAATTTTTTAGGTGTTTATCGTTTTATTTTGCAAATAATGCAAAAATTATCCTGATTTCAAATTTATAAAACGTTTTTGTTTTTTTGTGATTTTTTTAGTCACTAATTCAGGAATTGTTTTTTATCTATAGTGAAACTTTTCTCTCGCAGATTTAGCAGATATAACAGATTTTTATTGTGTTAAAAAGATTTGTGAGGATTTTTAATAATTAATTTTAACCCGTTGGGTGTAATTATTAAAAATGTCAGTTCGAGTTTTTTTGTACAGAGAAACGGAGCAAAAAATGTATAGAGAACCGTTTTTGATGATAATTTTTCTATTCAAATTTTCTCTCGCAGATTTAGCAGATAATACAGATTTTAGTAAACTAAAAAATAAATCTGCTCACCCAAGCGATAGCGAACTGGCGAAGCAATCTGCTAAATCTGCGAGAAACAAAAATCTTTTAATCCTCTAATCTGTGGCAAACTTTTAACATTTCACATTTCACAATTTACATTTCACATTTCATTTAAGACAGCTTCTCAAAATACTCACAGGATGCTGCGCCTCACGACTAGTCCCATCATAAATCTGATGACGACAGCTCGTTCCTGCAGCAGCAATTTTTACATTTTCAGCTGTATTACGAACTTTTGGAAATAAAGTATCTTCACCCATCTGCATGCTCACCTGATAATGTTCTTTTTCATAACCAAAAGAGCCCGCCATTCCGCAGCAGCCCGAATTGTAAATGGTGACCTTGTTATTTTTAGGCAGATTCAGCATCGCAAAAGTTGCTTCAACAGAACTCAATGATTTCTGGTGACAATGTCCGTGGATCTTAATTTCTTTAGTTTCTTCTGAAAAAGAATTAGGTGTGATTTTTCCGTCGATGATTTCTTTTTTAAAGAATTCTTCAATAGTAAAAGTATTTCCGGATAATTTCTCTGCTGCTTCTTTATCATCAGCCAAACGCAAATATTCATCCCTGAAAGTCAAAATCGCCGAAGGTTCGATTCCAACCAAAGGCGCATTTCCTAAAACTAAATCTTTAAAAACAGTTACATTATGATTGGCAATTTTCTTCGCTTCTTCCAAAAATCCTTTCGAAAGATACGTTCTTCCGCTTTCTTCATGATCGATTACCAAAACCTGATAGCCTAATTTTGTTAATAATTCAAAGGCATCGATTCCGATATTTACATCATAATAATTCGTGAATTCGTCTACAAATAAATACAATCTGCCGTTCGGGAAATCTGTTGTTGTGGGTTTATGGTTTGCAAACCATTTTCTAAAAGTCTTTTTCGCCAATAGAGGAACTTGCCTTTCCGGTGCAATTCCCATTGTTTTTTTTACGAAGGACTGATTCGAAATAAAATTGGTAATTGCCGGGAATTTGCTTCCCATTTTGTTCAGTTTGGCGTTGTTGGCAAAAATTTTACTTCGGGTTGAAAATCCGTTTGCTTTTTGGTATTGGTATAGAAATTCGGCTTTTAAAGTTGCTACGTCCACGTTACTCGGACATTCGCTGGCACAGGCCTTGCAGCTTACACACAACTCAAAAACTTCGTATAATTCTTTCTGGTCAAATTTATTTTCTTTTTCAGAATACGTTAAATATTCTCGTAGCGCATTGGCTCTCGCACGCGTGGTTTCTTTCTCGTTTCGGGTCGCACGATAACTCGGACACATCGCTCCCCCTGCCGATGGCAATTTTCGACAATCCCCGGAACCGTTGCATTTTTCGGCTGCACGTAAAATTCCTAAACTGTCTGAAAAATCCTGAAACGTTTTAATATCCGGTTCAATTCTGCCCGAAATTACACGATGATTTTCGTCCATTTTTCCGGCATTGACAATCTTTCCGATATTTAAAACCGAATTCGGGTCGAATGCCAGTTTGATTCTTTTCAGTAATTCGTAATTCTTTTCGCCAATCATAAACGGAATAAATTCCCCGCGTACAATTCCGTCGCCATGTTCACCACTTAATGAACCTCTGTATTTTTTTACCAAATGTGCTACTTCCGTTGCAATGGTTCTGAATAATTTTAAATCTTCGGTCTTCTTCAAATTCAAAACCGGACGAAGGTGCAATTCTCCTGCACCGGCGTGCGCATAATAAATCGCTTCCTGTCCGTGGCTTAACATCATCGCCGAAAATTCTGCAATATAGGCTGGCAAATCGCTCAATTCAACTGCTGTATCTTCAATAGAATCAGCTGCTTTATCATCGCCTACAATACTTCCTAAAAGTCCGAGACCGGCTTTTCTCAGTTCATTGGCTTTGTCGATATCTGGTCCGTAAATTTTGACGTTAGCATAGCCAAAATTATTTTTTTCTAAATCGGCAATTAATGCATCAGCTTGTTTTTCGGCATCTTCCAAAGTGTGGGCAGCCACTTCAAACAGCATAATTGCTTTTGGTTCCCCTTGCAAAAAGAACCTGTTTTTTACATGTTCACGATTGGTTTTCGTACAATCTAAAATCGTATCGTCAATCATTTCGCAGGTGTACAAATGATGTTTCATTGCCACCACAACCGATTCCAACGATTCCTGAATCGTATGATAATGACCAACCACCATAATACTGTGAGCAGGCGGAAGATCATCAACTCTTAGCGTCACTTCGGTTGTAAAAGCCAAAGTTCCTTCGCTTCCGCAAAGTAGTTTTCCAAGGTTGATTGTCGGTTCTGTTCCTCCAAATAATTCCGATTTCAACAGAATATCAACGGCATAACCCGTATTTCTACGGTGAATTTCTGGTTTCGGAAATTCTTTTACAATTTCTTCCTGAGCTTCTTTTATAGAAAGTTCGTCGTAAATCGTTTTGTATATTTTATTTTCTAAAGTATCTCCTTTGGTTTTTTCAATAAATTCGGCAGAAGTCAGGTCTTTAAAAACCACTTCAGAACCGTCGCTTAAAATTGCTTTTACTTCAGCAATTTTATCACGCGTTACACCATATCGAATAGAAGTTGTTCCGGAAGAGTTATTTCCAACCATTCCGCCAATCATGGCGCGGTTTGAGGTGGATGTAATCGGGGCGAAAAATACACCGTGGGGTTTTAAGAATAAATTCAGCTCATCGCGAATGACACCCGGCTGAACCGTAACCGTTGTCTTTTCGGCATCAAACGAAATAATTTTAGTAAAATGCTTCGAAACATCAATTACCAATCCGTCTCCTACCGCCTGACCTGCCAAAGAAGTTCCCGCTGTTCTGGGCGTAACCGAAATGTTGTGATCTGCTGCAAACTTTATCAGTTTGGCAATATCTGCAGTCGTTTTTGGTATGGCTACTGCATTGGGTTTAATGCGGTACACCGAGGCATCGGTTGAGTAAAGCGTTTTATGAAGATCATCGTATAAAAGTGTGCCTTCTAATGATGCAGACAGTTGTTCTAACTCCTTAATTATTGACATTCTGATTGAATTTATAATCTAAAACGGATGTGTTTTTTCGGTTACAAAAATACTCTTATTTCCTTTGTTTTTATTCTAAATTAAGAAAATTAGGCACTGATTTTTCAATGTTTATGCCGTAATACTGCGAACTTATATTGTATTTTGGCTCTAAGCCTTTTTTATAAGTGTGTTTTTTTATTTAATCAAACGAAAATGAATCAGGTGTCAGACTGAGCGGAGTCGAAGTCATTGTGAACTTAAAAGGTTCTCGCTAAAGAAACAACCTCCAAAAGCTATTTTACAAACAGGACAAAATTTTTAAGGCATTTTTAAGTCCCCCATTATTATGCAAGCAATCAATGTCTTACAACTAAATAAAGCTATTTTTATCCTTTCACTATAAAACTTAATAGTGCAATAAACAGTATGTATTTGTAAATTAGCACAAAACATACCACAATGACAGTAGTAACATTTACCCTGATTATGCTTTTAGGGGCTTTTTTAGCCGGCTTTGTAGGCTCCTTATCCGGATTAGGCGGCGGAATCATCATCATACCACTTCTCACAGTTATCCTCGGAGTCGATATTCATTATGCTATTGGAGCAGCTTTGGTATCGGTAATTGCTACATCATCGGGCTCTGCGGCGGCTTATGTCAAAGAAGGAATTACCAATATGCGTTTGGGAATATTTCTCGAAATCGCTACCACACTCGGGGCTGTTGGCGGAGCACTGCTTTCCACCATCGCACCGACCTCTTTTATCGCGGTTTTATTCGGACTCACGCTTATTTTCTCGGCGATTAATTCCCTTCGAAAAAAAGAAGAACACATCGTTTTAGAATCCAGTCCGCTGGCCAAAAAACTGCATCTGAACGGGACTTATCCTACCCATGACGGAGAAGTAGTCGCATACGGAACAAAAAATGTAATTGGCGGATTCAGTATGATGGGCATCGCCGGAATGATGTCGGGATTATTAGGAATCGGTTCCGGGGCTTTCAAAGTAATTGCGATGGACAATATCATGCGGATTCCGTTTAAGGTTTCTACCACCACCAGCAATTTTATGATGGGCGTTACGGCAATGGCGAGTTCCGTAATTTACATTCAGAAAGGCTATATCGAACCCGGAATTTGTATGCCGGTCGTAATTGGGGTATTGTTCGGGGCCATGGCTGGAGCCAAAATTCTGGTAAGAACCAACCCTAAGAAACTGCGTATTTTCTTTGCTTGCCTCATTTTTGTACTGGCAATAAACATGATTTACAATGGCATTAACGGAAAAATCTAAAAAAATGACACCCAATACATCTCAGGAAAAAGATTTTCAGAACATTATAGGTAATTTACTGCGCTACGGCGTTTGGACGGCATTGTCTGTAGCCGCCATTGGAGGCATTGTTTATCTGCTGCACCACGGTCAGGAAATCGAAGACTACTCGGTATTTACAGAAAAAGACAAAAATATTTTCGAAGTAATCGCAACTATTTACAAAGGAGTAATTCAGGGAAAAGGCGACTCGATCATCTTCTCCGGAATCATACTTTTGTTCCTCACGCCTGTATTTCGGGTATTGTTGTCGTTATTTTCTTTTCTCCTCGAAAAAGACTACCTCTATGTGGCCATCACCACCATCGTAATCGGCATCATTATCCTCAGTATTTCGTTTGGGTTTTCGCACTAATAAATCCATTTTATTTTAAAGATTTTCAGGAGCTAATCCAGCTGTCCGCTATATCTTTTCCGCCGAACCCCGGCGGAAAAAGGATGCCGCTTCCATCTGGGCTAGGGCGGTGGGTTTCATCAGAAGCTTATAGAAGTAAAAACGATTGTCAACCTGAGCGAAGTCGAAGGCTTATGAACCAAAATTAACCACAACGATTTTGCTCAATCTTGTTATTTCGACGAAGGAGACCCGAGCGCAGCGAACAGGCGAAGCAAATCTCACACGATAGAAGTAATTCTGGTGCTCGATTGTACTTAATCCGTTTTTTCTTGCTCAAAAGGATCTTGACTCAAAAATTTATTTGAACTTTGCATATAAACAAAGACAGATTGACCTTGCATTATGACTTTATTGAGAACTTCATTAGAAACCTTCATGTTTTGCAATAAGCCTAAACCTACGACATAATCAAAAAGAAAGCTAATATAAAGTAACTCAAAATCGGAATAAATATCCTTATTGTTTAAATTGCTATGTACATGGTAATCTCTAGAACGAACAACCGTTGATTTAAAATCCTTAAAACTAACTTCGTTCATCTTACTAATTGCAATGATATTTTCTTTATTATATTCTAAATAATAGGTTAGCTTATTATTCTTATGATCTAAATAAAGTTTGTTATAAGCTTCAAAAGTAGCTATTGAATTTGTAAATCTTCGACTGTAACTAAGTTTAAAACCTAGTAAATTCTCCATTAACTTATCCAAACAAAATTTAAAGGAATCTGAAGTATAAATATTTTTAATTAAAACAGGAAGATCGTTAACAATCTCATCATAAAACAAATGGATATAATTAGATCCTGATTTTTCAAATCTATCTTCTTTATAATATAAATCAATATATTTTTCGCAACCTAAACATTGAAAAGAAAAAAAAGTAAATTGTTGAGTTTTGGCAGAAATGAATTGTAGTAGTTTTTGAAAAGAGTTGTAGTAATCAAAAGCATTTAATAATGAGATTTCATTGTCAGATTCAAATGTTAAATAACCATTATTTTTCAAAGCAAATTCTTTATGTCCACTTGTAAAACTTGAAGACTGCTTTATTTCAATAGATAAACCAATCTCCTTTATATTGAATTGATTAGTTACATCTGTTTCTTTAATTAACTTATCTTCTATAAAATCATACCAATTGCTTTTGAAAATCCAATCTACAATAGCATCATTTCCAATTCTAAATTTTTTAAATTTTAGATCAGTAATTTTAACGAAATGATATGCGGAAATGAAACAATATTTAGGTTGATATATACGGGCCTCAGTAATTCCACTTTGACTTAATTTTATTTGGCAATCAATAAATGTCAAATAACCTAAACCAGTAAAAGTTCCTAAAATTATTTTTTCCTTATAATATGATTTTTTTTTAGCTAAGTTTGTTTCTAGTGAAACTTTTCTATCATTAATTGTCAGTATACAAAAACATTTAAAATTTTCGTTTTCTTCAAACCATATTTCCCCATAATACTTATTTTCTGTAAACATTTTTTAAGTTTCTGATTTATTTTTTTAATAGTTATTAATTTCTTTTTGTTGGATTTTCTCCATTAATCCATCTTCTAAATGAAATGTATGACTTAGCATCTTCATTAACCCACAAATTACCATTTGTTATATCCAAATAAGGGTAAAGTTTTAAATATTCTACTCTATTAAATGAAAGATTATTGTCTTTTGAAATTGGTACAATGACACACCTATCAGTGTTACCATCCACAAATCCTAATTCCCACGGCATCCATTTTGACATAGAAGCATTTGTTGAAATAGCTAATAGTAAACTTTTTGAATTTTTCATTCTACTCTTAATTATTTCAGCAGTTGCTTTAGTTACATTAGTTCTGTCTAAATCTGCATCAATGATCCAGTCTACATATACTGAAAAACCCATTTCAGTAAGTTCTCTATACAATCCTAAAACTTCTTCTTTGTCTAAATAGCTATGTGAGAGAAAAATATCAAATTTAAGTTTTGACTTATCAATACTTGAAAATTGTCTTTTTTGCTCCGCAATTAAAGTCGCAGAGTATTTGTTTCTTAAATAATTACTTGTAAATAGTGCCATAACTAAATCCTATCTTTTTCTACTAGTTTTCTATAATGTTCTCCTAAAGCAGTTAATTTACAAGTTTTACTTTCCATTGCAGCATTCCACATATGATCTGCATTAACAGGAACCAATAAATTTAATCTATTGTATTTTTGGAGAATTGAAAAAATCCTTGTGTTTTCTTCCAAAGGTTTGAGCATACCTTCATCTCTTCCCTTTTCTTCTGGCTCAAAGGTAGGATCTAATTGAAATTCAAATCCTGGAGTAGGAAAAAATTTATTTATTAATCTAAGGTTTTCCAATGGAATTGCAGGAGCTGCTTTTCTTAGTGAAACAAAATTTCTAACATTAGTTTTAAATATAGGTCTTTGTTCCCATGCTCCAAGTGATTGATCAATATGAGCATATACACTTCCAGGAGTTATGTCTCCTAAAATATTGGATGCGCTACCTCGCAGAGCATCAACTAATAGACTAGTGAAAATACCGCTACCATCTTCCTCAGAAGCATATTGATCAGGTGTTGAAGCTGTTAATATTGTAATCCCCTCTGCCAATAATGCAGAATCAGGAACCGTTGGTTGATTACCTGCAATTCCAGAATGACAACTGTCAAGTATAATAATTTTATTTGTAGCTGGCGATTCATTCGCATATACTAAAACCTCATTAAGAGATAAGCCATCATCCCCTCTTTTAGCGTCAGAACCCAATAAATACCCACCTGTTGCTTCAATGTGTCCATGTCCTGCAAAATAAAACAATGCAATTTCTGCTTTTGTTGAAAACAATTCTTTAACATCATCTTTTAATTCCGATCTCTCAACACTTTCTCTTTCTGATGAAGCAGTGATTAATTTGCAGTCAAAATTGATTGACCCATCTGAATGCCTTTCAAGAATATTCTTTACTTCATGAGCATCATTTACACAACCATATAAATCGCCACCATACGGATAATGATTTATACCTATTATTAATGCTTTTCTCATAATTTATTTATTTTTACCTTCAGTCATACATTGATCAATCGCATTTGCAATCCTATCCCAATTCCAATTTATTGTCCTATTTCTTTGTAATCCTGCTGGTAAATTTGAATTTTCATCTGCTTTATCAACATAAATTCCAAATACTGGAACATTATGTTCTTTAGCAAAAGAAATTTCTTTTGCGACACCAGTTGCTGATGACATATTTCTACCAACAAGGACAATCAGAATATTACATTTATTAATTTTTGCATGTATTAATTTTTCCCATTCATTTTGAGGTAAATGTGCTTTAGAACTCCAATCCTCTATATTAAATGGTGTTCTGGAATTTTTTGATTGTCCAACAAAATAAAGTTTCTCACCACTATTGTTGTCAAAATCAAAGCTGATAAATGCTCTTGGATCTGCCATAATTATTTAAAATTTATTTATATTTTTTCAAAGATTACACTTTAATAATTTTCAATATTATGGAAAACCATAATTAAGATAAATTTATTTTTCAACAATTATACCTATAAATAAAATTAAAGAAACAAGTATTTCTACCTGTTTTTTTCTTAAACAAAAAACTTCACATTTCCCTAAATTTATCCCCAAAACATTCCGATTTTAGCATTATCAAAAAGCCGTAATAAAAATGAACAAAAACATAACCGCTCTCTATCATATAGCCCAAAAACCAACCCGAAAAATAATCGGTTTAATGTCAGGAACTTCGCTTGACGGGCTTGATATTGCACTGTGTGAAATCTCAGGAGCGGGCGAAAATACAAACGTTACCATTCTGGAGTTTGAAACCATAAGTTACTCGGAAGATATTAAAACTGAAATCAGGAAGGTTTTTGCTAAAAAAACAATCGATTTTCAGCATTTGGCTCTGCTCAACGAATGGATCGGAATCTTACACAGCGAAATGATCAACGGCAGTCTTGCCAAATGGAATATTCCGGCAAACGAAGTCGATTTGATTGCCTCGCACGGACAAACGGTTTTGCATGCACCCAAATTTTTGCATCAGCAGGAAAAATTTCCAAACGCGACTTTGCAGATTGGAGATGGGGACCATATTGCCGTAAAAACCGGAATTATCACACTTTCAGATTTCAGGCAAAAACATGTTGCAGCGGGTGGGGAAGGAGCACCTTTGGCAGTTTACGGCGATTATTTGTTATTCGGAAAAAAAGGTGAAAACCGAATCATGCTCAACATGGGCGGAATTGCCAATTACACGTATCTGCCCGCTTCATTAAACGCTGAAGAGGTTTTTGTAACCGATACAGGAACCGCAAATACCTTAATCGACATTTTTACCAAACACTATTTCCCTGAAAAAAGTTACGACAAAGACGCCGAACTTGCGCAGCAGGGAACCGTAAATCAGGAACTTTTAAGTGAATTAAAAAGCAATGTTTTCTTTCAGAAAAGCTTTCCGAAAACAATTGGTCAGGAATTATTCAACCATGAATTTGTAAACTCAGCTTTGGTAAAATTAGGTAGGGAGAACATTTCGGCATCAGATTTGCTGGCGACTTTAACACGCTTAAGTGCCGAAACTATTGCAGAGGCAATTTATTTCACGATAAAAAATACGCAGATTTCAGCAGAAGATTTTCATATTTACATGTCCGGAGGAGGAACTAATAATCCGTTACTGGTAAAATGGCTCAAAGAATTACTGCCTTGCCAGTTTCATACCAGCGACGATCTGGGGATTTTAAGCGATGCAAAAGAAGCTGTTTTATTTGCACTTTTGGCAAACGAAACCGTGGCAGGAGGCGATTACAATTTTGGAAACAGCAAAGGAATTCCATCAGTCACAATGGGTAAAATTTCGTTTCCTGATTAATTTAAATCTCTGGTAACAATTCTAAATGTCCATTAAAAAGCAAAATGTTTCCTTTTTAGCCCCGATTGAAGAGGAAATCCTTTTGTGCCGGGGTTCGGCACAAAAGATTACTTCACTTAACTTTTATTTAATTGGAGTTCAGTGAACTTCGTTTGTAACGGAAAGCGGGACGATGCTTGATGAAAAATACCTAATGCTTCTGCTTCAAGAAATTAATAATTAAGTTCAGGTACAAAACTAATCGTATAAAAAAGTAAAATAATTATATGAAAATCAAATTCATATCGTTAAAATTATAATTTCTCAATTATTGATTATAATCGGTTAAAAAAACTATTTTTGGATTCTGTTAAAAAAAGATTGAAATGCATAAAAATCAGCACCTAATATTCTCTACTATATTTTTACTTTTCTTTGGATGGAACGCCAGTTCTCAGGAAAAAGCAAAGCATCCTAAAAACGAATTTAGGGGAGTCTGGATTGCAACCGTTGTCAATATTGACTGGCCAAAAACGGCTATTGACAACGTTGAAAAAGAAAAAGCAGATTATCTGGAGATTTTAGAAGCGTATAAAAAACTGAATTACAACGCTGTAATTGTTCAGGTGAGAAGTGTGGGGGATGCTTTATATCCAACACAGCTTGCGCCATGGTCCCGATTTTTAACAGGTAAAGAAGGTCAGGCTCCAAGCCCGTATTATGATACATTGGCATGGATGATTGAAGAAGCACACAACAGAGGTTTTGAATTTCATGCCTGGATGAATCCGTACCGTGCGACTTTCGATCTAAATAAGAATCTTTTGAGTCCGACTCATGATGTATTCAAACATCCGGAATGGATGATCGAATACGGCGGAAAATTGTATTACGACCCGGCACTTCCGGAAGTTCAGACACATTTAACGAAAGTGGTAAAAGAAGTAGTGGACAAATACGATATCGATGCGATTCATTTTGACGATTATTTTTATCCGTATGCTGTTCCTGGAAAAGTATTTAACGACACGGCTTCATACAAAAAATACGGCGCAGGTTTAAGCCTTGCCGATTGGCGTCGTGCGAATGTGAGTAATTTTGTTCACGCAATTTCTACCACTATAAAAGCAAGCAAACCGTGGGTACAATTCGGAATCAGTCCGTTTGGGGTTTGGAGAAACAAATCAGTTGACCCGAGAGGTTCCGAGACCCAATCGATGTCCAATTATGACGATTTATACGCAGACCCGCTTTTATGGATGGATCAAAGCTGGATCGATTATATTCTGCCTCAGTTGTATTGGAGCATGAACAATCGTGTGGCTTCTTACTCTAAATTGGTAAAATGGTGGTCAGAGAATTCAAAAAATACGGCTGTTTATATAGGTCATGCTTCGTATAAAATTAGAGGCGATAGTGATAAAAGCTGGAATTATGCCAGTGAAATTCCAACACAGATTGACTTTGCCAGAAGTTTTAAAAACGTTTCCGGAAGTGCTTATTTCAGTTCAAAATGGTTCATGACAAAAAACTTTGATATTGTACGTCTTTTAGAAGAAAATCAATACAAATACCCGGCTCTTCCTGCAGCAGTTCCTAATTTGAAACGCATTATTATTGATACACCGTTTGTAAATGAATACGGAAAAGACAGCTTGCGCTATTTGTTTAACATCAAAACGCCGTTGAATACCAAAGTGAGGTATATGGTAGTGTATGGCGCAGAACATATTTCGAAAATTGATATTAATGATGCCAGACAAATTGTAGAAAAAGTAAGGGTATACGATAATGGGGGAGCAATGTCTCTTTCTGTTCCTGCCGAAAAACTAAATCAGTACAAAGCTGCGGCAGTAACTTTTATTGATTATTATGCAAATGAAAGTACCCCAACGATTATCGACTTAAAAAAAACATTTAAAACCTATTCACCAGCTCAGCCAAATGAAAACAGATAACAAACCGTGGTTTTGGATTCCGCTTCTAAATTTTGCTTCCGGATTGCCGTATGCCGTAATTATTTCGGTTTCGGTAATTATGTACAAAAATCTTGGAATTTCAAATGAAGATATCGGAGTTTACACCAGTTTGTTGTATCTGCCATGGGTCATAAAACCATTGTGGAGTCCGTTTATTGAATTAACCGGAACCAAAAGAAAATGGTTTTTATCGATGCAGTTACTGATTTCGATTGCATTTTTACTGGTTGGATTTACGATTCCGACAAACGGATTTTTCATGATGACCTTAGCAATATTTTGGGTTGCGGCTTTTGCTTCGGCTTCTAATGATATTGCCAGTGATGGTTTTTATTTGTTGGTTTTACCGAAAGAGCAGCAGTCATTTTTCCTCGGTATCAGAAGTACTTTTTATCGACTTTCTATGTTAGCCGGAAACGGATTAATTGTACTTTTTGCAGGTTATCTCGAGCATAAGTATAGTGACAATACCAAAGCCTGGTCATACACCATGATTGCAGTTGGTTTGTTAATGACATTCATCACGATTTATAATTTCATTTTTACACCTAAAAACGAAATCAATGCTGCCGAAAATAAAGAGGCACATCATCAAAGCTTCGGAGATATATTTATAAGTTTCTTTAAGAAAAAACAAATCGGATTAATTTTAGCTTTTATTCTGGTTTTCAGGCTGGGAGAGTCCCAGTTGCTTAAAATGTTAAGTCCGTTTCTACTGGACGGAAAAGAATTAGGCGGAATGGGACTGGATACAGAAGCAGTTGGAATAATTTACGGCACATTTGGGGTTGGAGCCTTAACTTTAGGAGGAATTTTAGGCGGGATTGCAATTTCAAAACAAGGTCTTACCAAATGGATGTTTCCAATGTTTCTGGCAATGCATTTACCGATAATAGGTTTCATCTTATTAGCATTTTTTCATCCAACATCAATATATTACATTTATGCCGTTGTAATTTTAGAACAGTTCGGATATGGTTTTGGATTTACAGCTTTTATGATGTATTTAATTCATGTGGCCGAAGGAGAATCAAAAACAGCACATTATGCACTGGCAACCGGATTTATGGCTATGGGAATGATGCTTCCGGGAATGTTAAGCGGATTTATACAACAATATTTAGGCTATCAAAACTTCTTTATTTGGGTTTTTATAGCTACAATTCCAGGTCTTATTTTATCACGTTTTTTAATTTTTCCGAAAGATTTTGGAAAAAAATCAGAAGAAGTTTAACCCCAAATCAAACTTTTACCTATGGAAATCAATGAAAATTTGCAGACCGAACGCAACCTGAAAGGCGCTGAGTTCGAAAAAACCGGAGATCTTGAAAAAGCAATTGCATTGTACGAAGAAAATGTTGCGGAAAACTTTAAAGGAAATCATCCTTACGACAGACTGGCTAATATTTACAAAAACCAGCTGGATCTGGACAATGAAATCAGGGTTTTAGAAAAAGCAATTGTGGTCTATGAAGAAATTACTATCGAAGACCGACTGGAAGGTTTGCCAAAACTCTTCCGTTTTAAAAACCGATTGGATAAAGCAATTGAAACCAAAAAGCAACTGGCTAAGCAAAAGAAAGCAAAATTGAAATAAATTAAACGAAGCTTAATTTTCTTTTTACCATTAAGACATTAAGTTCATAAAGTTTGGCTTAAATTACTTAATACCTTAATGGTAAAAACAAGTAAACTTTTTTATTAAGTTATGATTACTTTAAAAAGAACAAACTCAGACGATATTGATTTTATAAATCTGGTTGCTTTATTAGATAAAGATTTAGCGATTAGAGACGGGGAAGATCATGCTTTTTACAATCAGTTTAATAAAATCGATAAGATAAAACATACCATTGTGTATTACGAAAACGGAATTCCTGTTGGCTGTGGCGCTTTTCGCGAAAAAGAACCAGAAACAACCGAAATCAAAAGAATGTACGTTCATCCCGATTACAGAAAAAAAGGCATTGCATCTGCAGTTTTAGCAGCACTAGAAATTTGGGCGAAAGAAGTTGGTTATACTTACACTATTTTAGAAACCGGAAAAAATCAGCCCGAAGCCATTCGACTATATCAAAAATCAAATTATACCATAATACCCAATTATCCGCCGTACGAGGAAATGGATAATAGTGTCTGCATGAAAAAGACTTTATAATAATGAAAACCACAGCCGAAGCATTACGACAAAAAATAGGACAATTTTTCTTTCCAGCCGTTTTTATTAACGATACCGAAGAAAATATCCAGAAAACAGAACGCCTCATTAGAGACTATAATATTGGCGGACTTACTTTTTTCCACAGTCGTGCGAGTGCTGCGACCAATTACGAAAGCAAGCAAAAGATTGTTTTCAACGATGACAGTTACGAAAAAATCAAAGCGCTCATTGTTCGTTATCAAAGGGCAGCAACTACTCCGCTTTTAATCAGTATTGATGCGGAATGGGGATTGGCAATGCGCATCGAAAAAACACCACAATATCCGTATGCGATTACGCTTGGCGCTTTACCTGAAAACAAATCCAATTTAGTTTACGAAGTTGGAAAACAAATTGGCTTAGACTTAAAAACAGCCGGAATCCATTATAATTTAGCACCTTTAGCAGACATCAATAATAATCCAAACAATCCTGTAATTGGCTATCGTTCTTTTGGAGAAAACAAAGAAAAAGTAGCCCATTTTGCGGTTGAATATTTAAAAGGAATGTCCGATGTTGGCGTTTTAGGCTGTCTGAAACACTTTCCCGGACACGGAAATACAAATGTCGATTCGCATTTAGGATTACCAATTTTAAAGGAAACTTTAGAAGAATTATTAGAAAACGAGTTATATCCATTTATTAAAGGAATTGAAAACAATGTCGATTCGATTATGATCGGGCATTTGGCAGTTCCGAGTTTAAATGACGGAAAAGATACCTCGGCAACTTTATCAAAAGCCGTAATTCAAGATCTTTTGCGTGACAAATTAGGTTATGACGGTTTGGTAATTTCTGATGCTTTAAATATGCACAGCGTTTCTAAATTGTATGAAACAAAAGGACAATTAGAATGGGAAGCTTTCAACGCAGGAAATGATGTTCTATGCTTCGCCGAAAATGTCCCTGAAGGAATTGAAGCGATCTATAAAAATGCTTCTCCAGACCGTATTTTCGAAAGCTATAACCGAATTATGAAAGCGAAAGAAAAAGCAGGAATTCTATCTGGAAACACCGCTGTTTCTGGTGAATTAAATTTTGAAAAAACATCAGAAATAAACTTAGAAATTGCTCAAAATGCAATTACTAAAATTATAGACAACTCAAGCCAAGAATTAGCTTTTGAAGCTCATAAAAACAACAAATTAGCTAAGCTGAGTTTATATAAAAATACCGAAAATACATTTTTCAAAACTTTAAATTCAAAACTGGATTCCCCAGAATTTGCTTTTGAAAATCTAGAAGTTTCGGATATTTCCTTAATCAAAAAACAATTAGAGAACTTCGAAACCTTAATCATTTCGTTATTTGTTCCAAAAGCAAAACCTCTGAATAATTTCGAAGTGAACAATGAAGTTTTTGAACTCCTTTCAAGTTTGCTCCAAACCAAAAAATGTATCGTTTACGTTTTCGGAAATCCGTATGTTTTACCCATTATTCCACATTTACAAAAGGCTTCAGGATTAGTTGAGGCGTATCAGGATTTTGAAGAATTTCAAAAAACAGCAGGAATTCAATTTTTAGATAAAATTAGTTCAAACGGCATTCTCTCAGTAAACATTGATATTCAATAAGTTAAAATATTGAATAGTTAAAAATTATCAACTTATAAATTTTTATAATCACATCTTATTGTAATTACCTCTGCTTGTAGACTACTTTTGCATCAGAAAATAAATTTTTAACGTAAAACGAATATTATGTCTTTAGTAGGAAAAAAATTCCCAAGTATTGCAGTAGATGCTATCTCAGAAATGGGTGATAATTTAAAAATCAACATTTTTGAAGAAGCAGTAAACAACAATAAAAAAGTACTTTTATTTTGGTACCCAAAAGATTTTACTTTTGTATGTCCAACAGAATTACACGCCTTTCAAGCTGCTTTACCAGAATTTGAAAAAAGAAATACTATCGTAATTGGTGCTTCATGTGATACAAACGAAGTTCACTTTGCCTGGTTAAACACTCCAAAAAACAATGGTGGAATCGAAGGTGTTACTTACCCAATTTTAGCGGATACAAACCGTAACTTATCTAACATTTTAGGAATTTTAGATATTGATTCTACAGAATACAGCGAAGAAACGGATTCAGTTATCATCGAAGGTTCAAACGTAACTTACAGAGCTACTTACCTAATTGACGAAACTGGAAAAATCTTCCACGAAAGCGTTAACGACATGCCATTAGGACGTAACGTAAACGAATACTTAAGAATGGTTGATGCTTACACGCACATCCAGACTAAAGGTGAAGTTTGTCCTGCAAACTGGGAAGCTGGTAAAGAAGCAATGTCTGCTGACAGAATCAGTACTGCTGAATACTTAAGCGCTAATTAATTTTTAATTAGTTTCTAAGATACTAAGATTCTAAGGTTCTAAGATTTACTCTTAGGCCTTAGTAACTTAGAAATCTAAATCCTCTCTCAAAAAATCTCAAAAAATTATAACTGCTAAAATCCACAAAGGTTCAAAAACTCAGAACCTTAGAATCTTAGCACCTTAGAATCTCAAAAAATAAAACTATGTTAATCGACTTAAACGAAGATACGTTAGCAGATTTAGTTGCTAAAAACGAAAAAGTAGTAGTACAATATTCAGCTTCATGGTGTGGAAATTGCCGTATTATGAAACCAAAATTCAAAAAATTAGCCACAGAAAATGAAGCTATTACTTTTGTTTTGGTTGATGCAGAAAACGCTCCTGAATCTAGAAAATTAGCTAATGTGAGCAACCTGCCTACATTCGCCACTTTCGTAAACGGACAATTAGTTGGTGAAACACAGACTAACAAACAAGAAGTTTTAATCGATCTTGTAAACGCTATTGCGTAAATAGATTTTAGATTTTTAGACTGTTAGATTTTTCGAATCTTTATCTAAAAATCCAATCATCCAACAATCTAAAAATCAATAAAATGAAATTACCAGTAATAAAACATTTAACACAATTCATCGAAGAAAACGATCAGGATTATATCATTGAAACAATCGAAGTTCTGGAAGCTATGACTGAAATTCCTTCTCTAAAAGATGAAGAATTAGACGTAATCGGTGAATTGATTTCAAATATGTACGGTGCCCTTGAAGTACAAAAACTTGTAGCGCAGGGAACAGATAAAAAAGAAGCTTTAAATACGTTTATGAAACGTGTATTAGGTTCTATCGATAAATAATCGATCTCTTTTTCAAATAAAAAAACAAAAAACAAGGCTGAGAAAGCGTTTCATTTTTGAGACGCTTTTTTTTGTTTATACTTTTAACGTAAGCAAAGTCATTGCGAGGAACGAAGCAACCTCACGCAGATTAGACATTTTATGTTTATAAATTTTGATAGTGAGATTGCTTCGTTCCTCGCAAAGACACACTAAAACCCGTTTAATCTGCGTCATCTGCGTGCCATTATACACAAAATAAGATAAAAATTCACCTCCTTAATCTCTCCTTAAACCCTTAACAAATACTTTTAGATTCAAATATTAATCCTTACTTTTGAACCTCATTAATTTTAAACAAAAATCATGGCATCTATCACATTAGGAGGAAATCCAGTTCATACATCAGGCGAATTACCAGCAGTTGGATCGCAATTAGCTGACTTCAATTTAGTACAAAACGATTTGTCTGTTGCTTCTTTGAGCAACTTTGCAGGTAAGAAATTAGTTTTAAACATTTTTCCAAGTGTTGATACAGGAACTTGTGCTACATCTGTTAGAAAATTCAACGAAAGTGCAAGCGAATTAGAAAATACAACTGTTTTGTGTATTTCTAGAGATTTACCTTTCGCTCAAAAACGTTTTTGTGGTGCTGAAGGTTTAGAAAACGTAGTAAACTTGTCAGATTTTCAAACTGGAGCTTTCGGAAAAGCTAACGGATTAGAAATTGTTGACGGACCTTTAGCGGGTTTACACTCAAGAGCAATCATTGTTGTTGATGCTAACGGAAAAATTGTTCACACTGAACAAGTAGCTGAAATTGCAAACGAACCAAATTACGAAGCAGCTTTAGCAGCACTATAATCCCATTAAATGGAATTTCAAAAAGACAATACATTTGTTAAAGGCCGACTTAAAAGCGTAACATACGCTTTTAAGGGAGCTGTTAAATTAATAAGTACCGAACACAGTGTTATGGTACAATTTTCATTAGGGATATTAATGACTGTTGCAGGTTTTTATTTTAATATATCTCACGAAGAATGGCTTTTTCAAATCTTTGCAATTGGGCTTGTATTAAGCGTTGAAGGTTTGAATACAGCTGTAGAAAAAGTTGCCGATTTTATTCATCCCCATTATCATGAAAAAATCGGATTTATTAAAGATATTGCTGCCGGAGCAGTATTTTTTGCCGCAATGACAGCAATAGCAATAGGCTTGATTATTTATATACCAAAATTTATATAGGCAAAACAGGATACGCAGGAATGGCAAAAACAAAAAAAGAAACTTCAGAAAAGAAAAACGGCCCAAAAGATGAAACTAAAAAATCTTGGAAGTTATCCAAACAGCAAAAAATTGTTTTTGGCTGTCTTTTGGTGTTGTTTTCTATTGCATTATTAGTAGCATTTATTTCCTTTTATGTTAACGGACAATGGCAGGCTGACCAGAGTGCTGTCAGTCATTTAGATGACCGCTCAGAGGTGGTGCAGAACTGGCTCGGAAAATTCGGGGCATATCTTGCCGATTTGATTGTATACAAAGGTTTCGGAATTGCTTCATTCGTTTTTGTGCGTTTGTTTTTCCTAACCGGAATGTTTTTAGCATTGGAGCTTTCGGTTACAAAACTAAAAAATACCTGGTTTTGGGATTTATTTGCTGTCATAATTGTATCTGTTTTATTTGGCTTTTTTGCTACTTCTGCACCGGAACTGGGAGGAATAATAGGGTACGAAATTAATCTTTTCCTGCAGGATTATATCGGGAAAACAGGAACTCTGCTAACATTGGTTTTTGGATTAATCGTTTATTTGATTTTTAAAATTAAAGTGTCACCGGAGAAAATTCAGTCTTATTTTGACTCTACCAAAAATGAATTCAAATCAGAGTTAAATGCGGTTAAACCGGCTCAGTCTGAACAGCTGCAACAGTCTGAAAGTGCTTATAATCTTGAAGAATTTGCTATCGAAGAGGAAGAGGATCAGGAATTAGATAATATCCATCTTAAAACTGCTGATTCGCAATTCGAAATCAACAAAGAAGCTTTAAAGCCGACTATTTCACATGCGTCAGAAATTGATTTAAATCCAATTTTAAAACCGGTTGAGATGAAGATCAATCCGGTAGTGGAAACACCGGTTCAGCATAACGAAGAGTTTGTTATTGAAAAAGCTGAAGAAGAAGATATAATCGAAGAAAATCTGGCATCGCGTTTAGTTGCCGATTTCGGATTATTTGATCCTACTTTAGATTTATCCAATTACAAATTCCCAACTATCGATTTATTAAAAGAATATTCGACCGGAGGAATTACGATTAATCAGGAGGAATTAGAAGAAAATAAAAACAAAATTGTAGACACACTCCGTAACTACAAAATTGAAATTGCGCAGATTAAAGCAACCGTTGGTCCGTCTGTAACTTTATATGAAATTGTGCCGGAAGCGGGAATCAGAATTTCTAAAATCAAGAGTTTAGAGGATGATATTGCTTTGTCATTATCAGCATTAGGGATTCGTATTATTGCGCCAATTCCAGGAAAAGGTACTATCGGTATTGAGGTTCCGAACAAAAACCCAACTATGGTTTCTATGAAAAGCGTTATTGGAGCAGCAAAATTTCAGGAAGCTGAAATGGAATTGCCAATTGCTTTAGGAAAAACCATTTCAAACGAAACTTTTGTAGTCGATTTGGCCAAAATGCCTCACTTGTTGATGGCCGGGGCAACCGGACAGGGAAAATCGGTTGGATTAAATGCTGTTTTGACTTCGCTTTTATACAAAAAACATCCGGCAGAAGTGAAATTTGTTTTGGTTGACCCGAAAAAAGTAGAGCTTACACTTTTTAATAAAATTGAAAGACATTATTTAGCTAAACTACCTGATACAGAAGATGCTATTATTACCGATAACGCAAAAGTTGTTAACACCTTAAATTCGCTTTGTACCGAAATGGACAACCGTTATTCTTTATTAAAAGATGCAATGGTTCGTAATATTAAGGAATACAACGAAAAATTCAAGTCAAGAAAATTAAATCCGGAAGCTGGTCACCGATTTTTGCCATACATCGTTTTGGTGGTGGATGAGTTTGCCGATTTAATTATGACAGCAGGTAAGGAAGTTGAAATTCCGATTGCGCGTTTGGCTCAGTTAGCGCGTGCTATTGGTATTCACTTAATCATTGCTACACAAAGACCTTCGGTAAATGTAATTACAGGTTTGATTAAAGCCAATTTCCCGGCAAGAATTGCTTTTAGGGTGACTTCAAAAATTGACTCCCGAACTATTTTGGATACACAAGGAGCAGATCAGTTGATTGGTAGGGGAGATTTGCTGTATTCAAACGGTAACGATGTAATTCGTGTTCAGTGTGCATTTATTGATACGCCTGAGGTCGAAAAAATAACAGATTTTATTGGTTCACAAAAAGCGTATGCCACGGCTTATCTGCTTCCGGAGTTTGTCGGGGAAGAAAGTGGCATTAATCTTGATATGGATATTTCCGAAAGAGATACTTTATTTAGAGAGGCTGCCGAGATAATTGTAAATGCACAACAAGGTTCAGCTTCTTTATTACAAAGAAAATTAAAATTAGGCTATAACAGGGCAGGTCGATTGATTGATCAGCTGGAAGCAGCCGGAATTGTTGGAGCTTTTGAAGGAAGTAAAGCCCGAAGTGTTAATATTTCAGATTTAAGTGCTCTTGATCAATTTTTTAATAATGAACAAAATTAAAACCATCATGAAAACAAAATTTCAAGAAATCAAAACTAATTCTATCACAAAAATGAGTGTAAAATGTCTTCAAATGGCAGTTGTACTTCTTTTGAGCTTTACATCTGTTCAGGCTCAGGATAAAAAAGCTAAAGATTTATTGAACCAGGTAACAGCCAAGATTAAAAGTTATGACAACATTTCGATTGATTTTAAATATTCTTTAAATAATGCCAAAGAAAATATCAATCAGGACAGTAAAGGAAATGTGGTTATGAAAGGGAATCAATATGTGTTGAACTTTATGGGTGTTACTAAAATATTTGACGGGCAAAAAACATATACTATTGTTCCTGAAGATGAAGAGGTTACGATTTCTAAAGTAAATGAAAAAGACGATCATGCCATTACACCTTCAAAAATGCTTACTTTTTTCAATTCTGGTTACAAATACAACATGGATATTGTTCAGAATGTTAAAGGAAGAAAGATTCAGTACATAAAATTAGTGCCAACCAGCGGAAAAGATCAAAGAAAAGAAATTCTTTTAGGTGTCGATGTTCAGACAAAACACATTTATAATTTGATTGAAACCGGAAAAAACGGAACAAAAACAACTTTAACCGTTAATTCTTTTAAAACCAATCAGCCTTTATCAAAAAATCAATTTACCTTTGTGGCAAGTAAATATCCAAAATACTACATCAATAAATTAGATTAATTACAAGGTTGAAAATTTTAGACAAATACTTATTAAAAACATTCCTGATTACGTTTACTACGGTATTCGTAATCCTTTTTTTTATATTCATACTGCAAACAGTCTGGCTTTTTATTTCTGAACTGGCAGGAAAAGACCTGGATTTGATACTGGTTATAAAATTCCTTCTTTTTTCAATGCCAAGAATTATTCCGCTTGTACTTCCTTTATCGGTTTTGCTTGCTTCTATAATGACTTTTGGTAACCTGGCAGAGAACTACGAATTTGCTGCAATGAAATCTTCTGGGATTTCCCTGCAGAGAGCGATGAGGATTTTGATTATTTTCATCTTTGTATTAAGTATTGTTGCCTTCTGGTTTTCTAATAATGTAATACCGTATGCCGAATATAAATTTATAAATTTCCGAAAAAATATTGCTCAGGCGAAACCGGCAATGGCAATCGCAGAAGGTCAGTTTAATGATGTTGGTTTTTATAATATTAAGGTTAATAAAAAATCAGGTGAAAACGGTAATATTTTAACTGGCGTAACCATACATGAGAAACCCACAAATATGGGGGAAAGCAAAACAGTTATAAAGGCGAAAAATGGAGAGCTGATTAGTAGTGAAAAGTCAAGTATTTTAAAACTGGTACTTAATGACGGTTATTACTATCAGGATGTTACTCCCAAAAAATATGAAGACAGAGCTAAATTGCCTTTTGTAAAGGGTGCATTTAAAAAGCAAATCATTAATATTGATTTGTCAGAACTCAATAAAGTTGATACTGAAAATGAAAGTGTTAATAGTACGAGTACAATGCTGAATGTTAGTGAGTTGAGATATACACTGGATTCATTAAATAAAAACAGGGAAAATGAAGTTGTTTCTTTTACTGAAAATATAAACCAAAGAGTAGGATTGTCAAAACCACTTCTGACTTCAAATACCAAAAAGAAAAAGCCGCTTCCGAATAATCTTCTATCGCTTTATGATAGTAAGCAGAAGAAAGGAATTTTGGATATGGCCAGCAGTAATTTAACAAGTACTATTTATTCTATTGAGTCAACTCAAAAAGAATTAAAAGACAAACAGCGTGACATCAATAAGCATCTTACAGCGCTTTATGAAAAGTTTGTAATTGCTTTTGCTTGTTTCTTAATGTTTTTTATTGGAGCCCCGTTGGGAGCGATTATTAGAAAAGGAGGTCTTGGTTTACCAATCGTATTTGCGGTATTGATTTTTATTACCTTTCATTTTATTAATACATTTGGTAAAAGACTGTCTCAGGAAGGAGGGATGACTCCTTTTGCAGGAGCCTGGATGTCTTCGTTTATATTATCTCCTTTAGCAATTCTATTGACCTATCGTGCTACCAATGACAACGGTTTGGTTAATTTTGATGTGATAACAACACCTATTCAACAAGTATTTCAAAAAATTTCGGAGCGATTTTCTACCGCTCAAAAACAATAAATAATTATGTCAGCAAAAATACAACTTAATACCATTGAGGAAGCTATAGAAGACATTCGTCAGGGTAAAGTAATAATTGTAGTCGATGATGAGGATCGCGAAAATGAAGGTGATTTTTTGGCAGCAGCCGAAAAAACAACTCCGGAAATGATCAATTTTATGGCTACACACGGTCGTGGTTTAATTTGTACACCTCTTACAGAAAGCCGTTGCAAGGAACTTGATTTGCGTGCTATGGTAACGAATAATACAGATCACATGGAAACGGCTTTTACTGTTTCGGTTGATTTAAAAGGAAAAGGAGTCAGTACAGGAATTTCTGCTGCTGACCGTGCAAGAACAGTATTGTCATTGATAGATGCAAATACAAAACCGCATGAATTGGCACGTCCGGGACATATTTTTCCTCTAATTGCCAAGCAGGGAGGTGTATTAAGGAGAACAGGTCATACAGAAGCGGCTATTGATTTTGCAAGACTTGCCGGATTTAAACCTGCTGGGGTAATTTGTGAAATCTTAAATGAAGACGGAACAATGGCGCGTTTGCCGCAATTGGTAGAAGTGGCCAAAAAATTCAATTTGAAATTAGTTTCGATTGAAGACCTGGTTGCCTACAGAATGCAGCACGATAGTCTGATCGTTAAAAAAGAAGATTTTGATATCGAAACCCGTTTTGGAACTTTCAGGTTAAGAGCTTACGAGCAGACGACCAATAAACAAATTCATATCGCTTTGACTAAAGGAACCTGGAATTTGGGAGAGTCTATTTTGACTCGCATCCACTCTTCGCAGGTGAATAACGATTTATTGGGAACTTTGACCAATAATGTTGATCAGCAACTGGATGACATGTTTAAAATTATTAATGAAGAAGGAAAAGGAGCGGTTGTTTTTATTAATCAGGATATGACGGCTGTTAATCTTTTAAATAGGATTTCGGAATTAAAAGCATTACAGGCTGAAGGAACAATGAAAGCTCCAAAAGTTGTTATTGATACCAAAGATTACGGAATCGGCGCTCAGATTTTACATGATCTTGATATTTCTAAAATAAAATTAGTTTCAAACACCCAGCAGACAAAACGTGTCGGAATGATCGGCTACGGATTAGAAATTACGGAATACGTAAATTATTAATATGGGAACTTTAGAGGAAAGAATCATAAAGTCTGAAACTCGTATTTTTAAAGCCGTTTTTCCAAGTACTACAAATCATTATGATACATTATTTGGAGGGACGGCTCTTCATCTCATGGACGAGGTCGCTTTTATTTGTGCTACAAGGTTTAGTAGAAAAAAGGTAGTAACTATTTCAACAGGTCAGATTGACTTTAAAAAAGCAATTCCTGCGGGGACTTTAATCGAATTGGTGGCAAAAGTGATCAGTGTCGGAAGGACCAGTTGTAAAATTCATGTCGATATTTTTATGGAGCAAATGTATTCCGAGCTTCGCGAAACGGTAGTTTCAGGAACTTTTTCGTTTGTTGCAGTAGACGAAAACAAGAAACCTACGCCGATTTTGGACGATTTGGAATAATTTTTTAAAAAATTAATTTTCAGAAATACTGATAATTAGGTAGTTGAAAATTGATTAAAAAAAGTTTGAAAAAAAAGTGCTAAAAAAGTTTTGAGAAACGAAAAAGCGTCTTATATTTGCACTCGCAATCACGAAATGATAGCGACATACTGGAGAAATGGCAGAGCGGTCGAATGCGGCAGTCTTGAAAACTGTTGACTGTAACAGGTCCGGGGGTTCGAATCCCTCTTTCTCCGCGAAAAGCACCTCATTGAGGTGCTTTTTACATTTCAATACTTTCCTTACTTTAAAAAATGCTATATTTTACGGATCAGGTTCAAAAGGGATCATGCGCAAAAGTTTGGGATTATGAAAAAAGATTAGATAATCTAAACAATAAGAAAACTATTTTTCTCACCCTTCTAAATTGAGGATCAAGAACAAAACCTGGGGAACAATAATTAAATATTCTGATATTTGTAAAAAAAAAGCATAGAATTGGATTCGTATATAGAGCTATTGAAATTAATCCTACCTGAATTTTTGATTGAAA
>NZ_JBBYHS010000029.1:0-42056 GCF_038290035.1 Flavobacterium calami | reverse complement strand
AACAAAAAATTGATATAATTTTGTCTTTACAAAGCATTGGTTCTGTTTATTGGTTCGCAAAACAAATTTACTTAACCTCTGCTTTGTGTTTTTTATGCTTTGCAAACTAGCAACTTGAATTAAATATAAAAAAAATCCCATTCGGCTATCGAATGGGATATTATTTAAAACAAAACTAAATTGCTTTGCAAATCTTATTTAACGTCCATTAATTCAACGTCAAAAATCAAAGTTGCGTGAGGCGGAATAACTCCCCCTGCACCTGCTGGTCCGTAGCCTAAATCAGAAGGAATTACAAAACGTGCTTTGTCTCCAACCTGCAATAAAGCAATACCTTCGTCCCATCCTTCGATCACCTGACCAATTCCTAATTTGAATTCGATTGGTTTTTTACGTGGGTAAGAAGAATCAAAAACTTTTCCGTTTTCTAAAGATCCTTCGTAGTGAACAGAAACTGTTTTTCCAGCCTCCGCTTTTTTACCTTCTCCTTTTTGAATCATTTTATAACGTAAACCACTTTCTGTTTTATCAAAACCGGCAGCCAATTCCTCCATTTTTGCTTCAGATTCTGCTTTTAAAGCTGCTTCTCTTTTTAGACGAGCACCTTTTAAACCAACGAAAGCTTCAATCGCATTCCATTTTTGAGCTTCTTCTCCAACTCTGATAATTTCTAAAGCTTCAAGAGTATCACCCTGAGCCACTGCGTCAACCACATCCTGACCTTCGATAACGTGACCAAAAACAGTATGTTTGTTGTCTAACCATGAAGTTGGAACGTGCGTGATGTAAAACTGAGAACCGTTACTTGCAGGTCCTGAATTTGCCATTGCCAAAACTCCCGGACGATCGTGTTTTAAACTTGGGTGAAATTCGTCATCAAATTTATAACCCGGATCTCCTGTTCCGGTTCCTTTTGGGCAACCTCCCTGAATCATAAAATCAGGAATTACTCTATGAAAAGTTAATCCATCATAGAATTTTTGTCCCTGAGGTTTTACTTTATTTTCCATATTTCCTTCTGCAAGAGCTACAAAATTCCCTACGGTACCCGGTGTCAAATCGTGTGTTAGTTTTACTAAAATCGAACCTTTGCTTGTGTTGAATTTAGCGTATATTCCGTTTTCCATTGTTGTTATTTTTTAATTGAACGCAAATTTACAAATTAATTTTTTATCAATTTGTGCTTTCTATTTTTTAGATTTTGATTTATAAGTAAGTCCGTAAACCGCTAAAGATAGCAGAGACAAAACCACGCAGCCAACCGTTACTGCATGCCAGCCTCCCAGTTTCCACAACAATAATCCGTAGGCAGATCCTGCTGCAGTTCCCAGGAAACTAAACGACATAAAAACAGTATTTAATCTGTTTCTGGCCTCAGGCAATAATGCGTAAACACGGGTCTGATTTGAAATATGCACACCCTGGATTCCTATGTCAATAAATACAATTCCGATTGCAATTCCGATAACGCTTTCGATTGAAAAATAAAATATTAAGAAGCTAATCAATATCAACAGACAGCCGTACCCAACCGCAACTCTTGAGTTTCCCTTATCGCCCATTTTTCCAACCAAAGGAGCAGCCAAAGCTCCGGATGCACCTACGATTCCGAATAAACCAATTGTAGCACTGTTAAAACTAAAAGGTTCTCCCGAAAGCAACAAAACCATTGTTGTCCAGAAAGCCCCAAACTGAGCAAAACTGAACACATTAATTGCAGTTGCTTCACGCAAAACCGGCTGTGTTTTTATTAGTGTAAATAAAGACTGAATTAATTGCCCGTAGCTTCCCTGAAACTGTGGTTTATTAACAGGAAACTTATTTTGAATGACAAAAAAGATCAAAAGACAAATTCCGGAAGCGATATAAAACATTGATCTCCATCCTAAAAATTCACCAATAAAACCGCTTAACGTTCGCGAAAGCAAAATTCCGACCAAAAGACCACTCATGATAGTTCCTATAACTTTTCCTCTTTGTTCATTACTACTTAGTGATGCTGCAAGAGGCAAAATAAGCTGCGGTACTATTGACGTGATTCCTATTAGCAGAGAAGCGATTTGTAAAATCAGAAAACTTTTTGCAGTTGCTGCAATGATTAACGCAATTACAGAAGCAAAAGTAGTCATCAAAATTTGTCTTTTACGCTCTATTTTATCTCCCAGCGGAACCATAAAAAACAATCCGATGGCGTAACCCGCCTGCGTAAGGTACGTTATGGTTCCGGCGCTGGCTTCGGGAATTTTAAATTCATTAGCGATTAAAACAATCAAAGGCTGGCAGTAATACAAATTTGCAACTATAAGACCAGTGCAAACTGCCATAAACAGGACATTTGTTTTAGATAAATTCATTTTGCAAAAATACCAATCTAATCTTTAGCAAAACTTTAAAAAATATATAAATTTTTCAAATCTGCGATCAAATACGTGTTACATTTTGTTGATTCTGCCGATTTAATATTTCATAAAATCTTCACGCATTGGACTAAAAACATCTGTCAGCATTCCTTCTTCAACACACAAAACACCATGAATTGCATGCGGCGGAATGTAAAAACTATCCCCTTCTTTCAGCAATTTGGTCACTCCGTTTATGGTAACATCAAATTTTCCTTTTGCTACATAAGTTACCTGCGTATGATAATGCTCGTGTAAAGCTCCTATAGCTCCTGTTTCAAAATACACATTCACGAGCATGACGCGGCTGTCAAAGGCCAAAATTTTGCGTTTTACACCTTCTCCAACTACTTCCCACTGAATTTCTTCCCCAAAAAGGAACTCTTTGCTTGTTTCCATGCTTATTTATTATTTAATTTTTCTAAATCTTTTTTCATTAACGCTAATCCTTCTTCCAGATTATTTTCTTTAAAATATTTTTCTAAGTCTTTTAACCTTTTTACATTGTCATATTTAAATCCCGAATTTAATTTTCTCTGGCAAAGTGAACATAATCTAATAAAATGTCCATCTGTTTCTGTCATACTATTGGTGCCATTCATAACACAATTCGCTTCAATACAATGGTGAAGACCAAACATGTGACCTATTTCATGTGAGCAAATTTTCAATAAACGCTCTAAACTTAAATTAAAATCTGCATCTTTTTGCATTCGGTGAATGGAGCTTACCGCAATTCTGTCTCTGTAAGATGCCAGCCCAAAAACATAATTCCATTCGGGTTTTGGATATAAATCCATTTCTGTTATGGCCATTAAAGCAACTCCTTTATCAGGTTCTTCATCTTTTAAAATATCATTTAAAATATAACCTGCCAGAAATTGTTCCTGCCCCATATCGCCAATCCGTCTCGCTTTTTGCGGAATAATATCGTTTGAAAGATTATCTAAAACTTTAGTTTCCAACTGAAAAAACAGTTGCAGATACTGACGCACTAATTCAATTTGTTTGGTTTGCAAGGAGCTAAACTCCCCAATAGGCTGTAAATAAATAATATTCTTCTCCGCGGTTGGCACAATATGTTTTGTTTTTACAAACTGTTCAAAACTCTGTCCTTTTTCTTTACGAGAATACAACCAGTCGCCATAAACCGGTTCAGCGAGCTTTATATCATTTACCCGAATATCGGCAAAATAAGGATCCAGGGGAAGTTGCAAAATTGAATTTGTATCCGGATCCGGATTTTCTTTTTTATTGGATTGACATGAACACAGAATCACAAATAAAAGAAAAAGAAGTTTCTTCATAAAATAACAAATAAATTAAATTAGATTTTTGAAATAAAATCACAGCTTGTTTTAACTGACTCGAAAGAATTTAAAGCAAAATTATTTTCCTGCTCTACAAAAAAATGTATCATTCCGGATAATTTTGCCTGTTTAAAAATAGCTTTAAAATCAATACTTCCTGAACCAACTTCTGTGTTCAGAGCCCGATTTATTTTATCCATATCTTTTACATGCCACATTTTAAAACGCCCCGGATTTTCTTTAAACAATTTAAAAGGATCGTTTCCTGAAAACATTACCCAGTATAGATCCAATTCAAAATCGACCAGGTCTTTATCAGTTTCTTTTAATAAGATTTCAAAACCGGTTTTTCCTTCTTGTTTTTGAAACTCGAAATCGTGATTGTGATAAGCGAGTTTCAAACCTTTCTTTTTGCATAACTTTCCCGCTTCATTTAGCCGTGCAGCAATCTTTTTGTAACTCTCAAAATCCTGCCTGAGATTTTCCTCAATCCACGGAATGGTAAAATATTCCTGATTCAGGATTTTTGCAGCATTTATTGAAGCAATAAGCTCATCTGTATTTCTATCAGTCAAAAAACTTCCTGAATTATAGTGTCCGCTTACCGCCTTCAATCCATTTTCATCCAGAATTTTTTTTAGTTCTGCCGGAGATAATCCCCAAAATCCCTCTTTAATAGAAAAACCATATGTTTCGACAGCTGTATAACCCGCAGCTGCTACTTTTTCTAAAGTTGCTTTTACATCTTTTGGAAGCTCTTCACGAAGCGTATACAGCTGTAAACCTATTTCTTTTTTATTCATAGAAAAAACAAATGATGGAGAAGCCAAAACTGCAGTAGTGGCAAGACCTGTGGTTATGATAAAGTTTCTTCTGGCAATCATTTTAATGATATCATTTCGAAAAGTTAAATATATTAATTTAAAACTCTCTACTGAAAATTAAAGAACAAATATCCTGAAGATATACTCAGGATGGCATATCTTAAATTATAAATGATGTTTTAATTCTCAATTTACACTTTTGGCTTATCTTTGCCGCTCATAACGATTTACACAATAAAATGCGAATTGATATTATTACACTTTTACCGGAATTGCTAAAGAGTCCGTTTGAGGCTTCGATTATGAAACGTGCGATTGACAAAGGTTTGGTCGAAGTACATTTTCACAATCTCCGTGATTATAGTACTAACCGACAAAAAAGCGTGGATGATTATCCGTTTGGCGGTGGTGCAGGAATGGTAATGACAATTCAGCCAATTGATGATTGCATTACAGATTTAAAAAGTCAGCGTGAATATGATGAAATAATTTACATGTCGCCGGATGGTGAAACTTTAAATCAGAAAATGGCAAATAAAATGTCGATGTATAAAAACATTATCATTTTATGCGGACATTATAAAGGTGTTGATCAAAGAGTTCGAGATCATTTTATTACCAAAGAAATTTCTATTGGCGATTATGTACTATCAGGCGGAGAATTAGGTGCTTTAGTTTTATCTGACGCCCTGATCCGATTAATTCCTGGTGTTTTGAGCGATGAAACCTCAGCACTGACAGATAGTTTTCAGGATAATTTATTATCAGGACCTATATATACAAGACCTGCGGATTATAAAGGATGGAAAGTTCCTGAGGTTTTAACCAGCGGCCATGCTGCCAAAATTGACAAATGGCGTGAGGATATGGCATATGAACATACAAAAAACAGACGCCCGGATTTGTTAAATGAGTCATAAAGTCCAAAGTCTTAAAGTTATAAGCAAAAAAACATTCGTAATCTTTCGACTTTCGACTTGTAACTTTCGACTTTTTTTGTATTTTTGCACCCGAATTTGACCAACCTCTGGCGAGATCCGTGAATGTTGTTCTAATATAAAAACCATAATTTAAATTATCATGGCAGATTTATTAAAGTTCGTTCAAAACGAATTCGTTGCTAAAAAAGATTTCCCTGACTTCGGAGCTGGAGATACTATCACAGTTTTCTACGAAATTAAAGAGGGTGAAAAAACAAGAACTCAGTTTTTTAAAGGAGTTGTTATTCAAAGAAGAGGTTCTGGTAACACAGAAACTTTTACTATTCGTAAAATGTCTGGAGCTATTGGAGTTGAGCGTATCTTCCCGGTAAACTTACCAGCTTTACAAAAAATTGAAATCAACAAGAAAGGTGCTGTACGTAGAGCAAGAATTTTCTACTTCAGACAACTTACTGGTAAAAAAGCTAAGATTAAAGATAAAAGAAGATAATCATTTATCTCTTTGTTATAAAAAACTCGTTTCAAGTAATTTGAAACGAGTTTTTTTTTGAGGGTAATTTTCGAAATACCAAAACCATAATTTTTCAATGCTAAAATCATCGATTTGATAATTTAAAGACCCCGAAATAACAATTTGTTAAATTCTGGATTTATGCCGAAAACTAAACCGTTTTCGCACTGTTTTTACTATATTTGCTCCGCTCATTTTGAGCCGACTATACCTTTCACATTGTCATTCTATGGCGATACGATTATAAAAAAAAAAAAAAAATGACACAGAATTCAAAAATTTTTTACACCTTAACTGATGAGGCGCCATTATTAGCGACTTACTCTTTATTACCTATTGTTCAGGCTTTTACTTCTACGGCCGGTATCGCAATCGAAACCAGAGACATCTCTTTGGCAGGAAGAATTTTATCTAACTTTCCTGAATCATTAACAGATGCTCAAAAAACCGGAGATGCATTGGCAGAACTTGGTCAATTAGCCACTCAGCCGGAAGCAAACATTATTAAATTACCAAATGTTTCTGCATCTGTACCTCAATTAAAAGCGGCTATTGCTGAGTTGCAGTCTCATGGATATAATGTTCCTAATTTTCCTGAAGATCCTCAGAATGATGCTGAAAAGGAAATTAAAGCTAAATATGCAAAAGTATTAGGTTCTGCTGTAAATCCGGTTTTACGTGAAGGAAACTCTGATCGTAGAGCGCCAAGGGCGGTTAAAAACTTTGCAAAAGCAAACCCACACTCAATGGGTGCCTGGTCTGCCGACTCAAAAACTAAGGTTGCTTCTATGTCAGGTGGTGATTTTTACGGAAGTGAAAAATCTCTTACTGTTGCTGAAGCTAATGATGTAAAAATTGAATTTGTTGCTAAAGATGGTACATCTACTGTTCTTAAAGCAAGTACTCCACTTAAAGCAGGTGAAATTATTGACAGTTCTGTTTTAAGTGTAAATAAATTAAAAGCTTTTGCTGCTGAAGCAATTGCTGAAGCTAAAGCTGCAGGAGTTTTACTTTCTGTGCATTTGAAAGCTACCATGATGAAAGTATCGGATCCAATTATCTTCGGCGCTATCGTTGAAGTTTATTTTGCTGATCTTTTCAAAAAATACGAGTCTTTATTCGCTGAATTAAACATTGATACCAGAAATGGTTTAGGCGACATTTACGCTAAAATTGCCGGAAGACCAGAACAGGCTGAAGTTGAAGCTGACATTACTAAAGCAATCGAAAACGGACCAGCATTGGCAATGGTTAATTCTGAAAAAGGAATAACAAACTTACACGTACCATCTGACGTTATTGTTGACGCTTCTATGCCGGCAATGATCCGTACATCTGGACAAATGTGGAACAAAGAAGGAAAACAACAAGATACATTTGCTGTTATCCCGGACAGATGTTATGCAGGAGTTTATACCGCTACTATTGATTTCTGTAAAAAACACGGTGCTTTTGACCCGAAAACAATGGGAAGTGTTCCTAACGTTGGATTAATGGCTCAAAAAGCGGAAGAATACGGATCTCATGATAAAACTTTCCAAATGAAAGCCGACGGAGTTGTTCGTGTTGTGGATGCAAACGGAACTGTTTTAATGGAGCAAAACGTTGAAGCGAATGACATTTTCAGAATGTGCCAGGCAAAAGATGCGCCGATTCAGGATTGGGTAAAACTTGCTGTAAACAGAGCTCGTTTATCTGATACTCCTGCTGTTTTCTGGTTAGACGAAAACAGAGCACACGACAGAGAATTGATCGTAAAAGTTCAAAAATACCTTAAAGATTACGATACTACAAACTTAGATATCCGTATTTTAAACCCAGTTGCTGCTACTGAATTCACTTTAGACAGAATCATCAAAGGCTTAGATACTATCTCTGTAACAGGAAACGTTTTACGTGACTACTTAACAGATTTATTCCCAATCTTAGAATTAGGAACTTCTGCTAAAATGCTTTCTATCGTTCCTTTAATGAACGGTGGTGGATTGTTCGAAACTGGCGCAGGAGGTTCTGCTCCAAAACACGTTGAGCAATTTACAGAAGAAGGTTACCTGCGTTGGGATTCATTGGGTGAATTTTTAGCGCTTGGCGCTTCTTTAGAGCATTTAGGACAAACTTTAGACAATTCTAAAGCTATCGTTTTATCTGAAACTTTAGATCAGGCTAATGACAAATTCTTAGCAAACGATAAATCTCCAGCTCGTAAAGTAGGTCAAATTGACAACCGTGGTTCTCACTTCTATTTAGCATTCTATTGGGCTCAGGCTTTGGCTGCTCAAACTAAAGATGCTGAATTAAAAGCGATTTTCACTCCAATTGCTGCTGAATTTGAAGCTAACGAAGCTAAAATTGACGCAGAATTAATTGGTGCACAAGGTAAAGCTCAGAATATCGGTGGTTACTACCAGCCAAATCCTGAATTAGTTAGCAAAGCAATGCGTCCTAGCGAAACTTTCAATGCTATTATCGCTAAAATTGCATAATTAAAAAGCAATCTTATTTATATATTGAAAAAGACAATCAGAAATGGTTGTCTTTTTTTATTTATCAATTTACTATTAATCATTTCTAAAAAAAACTTTTTATAAATAAGCGAACATTCATTTATAATTAATATTTTTGTTCCATAAAAATACAATCTAATGCGAACACGAGACCCAAATAAAGAAGAACTGGTAAAACAAAAAGCCATTGAAATGCTTGTAAAACTAGGTATTGAAGGCTTTGGAATGAATCGATTGGCAAAAGAAAGCGGTGTTTCTGTTGCAACTCTTTACATTTATTACACTGATAAAGATGACCTCATAAAAAAGACCGGGATCGAAATTGGACAAAGTTTCTTTAGCGAAATGACCAATGGATTTTTACCAACGATGTCTTTTAAAGAAGGATTACGAAAACAATGGGAAAACAGAGCAAGGTTTGCTTTAAAGTATCCTTTAAAAGTTGCTTGTTGGGAACTCCTGAGCCACTCCAGTTACAGAGAAAGTATTTTAAACGAAAGCTTATCCGAATTCAAAGTCACAATGACTAACTTTTTTAATAACGCAATTGAAAAAAAAGAACTACTTCCCGTCTCTAAAGAAGTGTTCTGGAGCATTGCCTACGGACCTCTTTACGCTTTATTGCGTTTTGAAAATGAAGGAAAAAATTTTAGCGGAGCCCCTTTTAAACTTACCCAAAAAGCCACAGATGAAGCTTTTGAATTAGTTATAAAAGCATTAACACCATAAATCAATTTTCAAATTAACCTTGCCATGGAAAATATCATAAATAACATACTGATTTTTGCAACCAATATAAAGACCAAAAAAGATAAAGAAAAAGTCAGTACCGAATTAGATCAAAACCCTGAAATCATGCAGTGGAATATCGATCAGGAGGACATTGATTGCGTTTTGCGAATTGTTAGTAAAACCATATCAGAAGAAGAAATAATCAACCTTCTCAATAATCATAGTTTTATTTGCAGACCCTTAGAATAATTTAAAATGGAAGAACAAAATCAGGCAATATCGTTTACAGCCTACCAGAAATTTGCAGTTTTTATACTTGCAATTACTCAATTTACAGTAATTCTGGATTTTATGGTTATGTCACCGTTAGGAGATATTCTTATGAAATCACTCGAATTAAAACCAGCACGTTTTGGCCTTGTCGTTTCTGCTTATGCTTTCAGTGCAGGAATTTCCGGGCTTCTGACCGCAGGTTTTGCAGATAAATTTGACCGAAAAAAATTATTATTATTTTTTTATATAGGTTTTATTGGCGGCACAATCTTATGTGGTTTAGTCAATTCTTACCCTTTGCTCGTGGCAGCCAGAATCATTACAGGTTTGTTTGGTGGCGTAATAGGATCAATTTCTATGGCAATTGTAGCTGACTTGTTTATGCTCCAACAACGTGGACGCGTTATGGGATTTATTCAGATGGGCTTTGGAGCAAGTCAGATTTTAGGTATTCCAATTGGTTTATATCTTGCCAATGCCTGGGGGTGGCACGCTCCTTTTTTATGGGTTGCGGGAATGGCAGCCTTAATAGCAGCTTTAATTGCTGTGAAATTAAAACCTATCAATGAGCATCTTGCCGTACAACAGAACAAATCTGCTTTTATACATTTAATACATACTATTCGTAAAAAAGAATACAGAATTGGATTTACAGCTACAGCACTGCTTTCAATAGGAGGATTTATGATGATGCCTTTTGGAAGTGCTTTTGCCATTAATAATTTAAAAATCACTCAGGAAGAATTACCAATTATATTTATGATTGCCGGCTTGTCTACTTTGATCATAATGCCTCTAATTGGAAAGTTGAGTGACAAAATAGACAAATTCAGAATATTTGTTTACGCTTCTGTGTGGACAATTGTAATGGTTGCTATTTACACCAATCTTGGCGAAACTCCACTTTTGTTAGTTGCTCTTTTTAATGTACTCATGATGATGGGAGTAATGAGTCGTATGGTTCCGTCGACAGCATTAGTAACTTCTATTCCCGGCATGCAGGACAGAGGTGCTTTTATGAGTATAAATTCGTCTTTACAACAAATTGCTGGTGGTATAGCTGCTGCTTTTGCCGGAACTATTGTGGTGCAAAAAGACAAATTCAGTCCGCTGGAACATTATGATACATTAGGATTCATCATTATTGCAATTACATTTATCACCATATTTCTTTTATACCGTGTGAGTAAACTCATAAAAAAGAATACGAAAGAAAACATTCAAAATATTCCGGTTGCCCATGAAATTTAGTTGTAAAACATGAATGTTCTTACATATTAAAAGACAGCTTTTTAAGGCTGTCTTTTTTACATAATTTAAATCTGGCTACCCCAACCACCCATCACGATCCAGACTTCGATATTGAATTGCCTCAGCAATATGCGAAGAAGCTATTTGAGGAGCTGCATCCAAATCGGCAATCGTTCTGGCAACTTTTAAAATCCGGTCATAAGCCCTTGCAGAAAGATTCAGACGTTCCATGGCTGTTTTTAGTAATTCTTTAGATTGTTCGTCAAGAACACAATACTCCCGAATTAATTTACTACTCATTTGTGCATTGTAATGAATATTAGCTAATTCTTCAAACCGGACAGACTGCACTTCGCGTGCAGAAGTTACCCTTTGTCTAATAGACGCACTGCTCTCTGCTTTATTATCATCTGACAATTTCTCGAAAGGTACCGGTGTCACTTCAATATGAATATCAATTCGGTCTAACAAAGGCCCTGAAATTTTGCTCATATAACGTTGCATTTCATGCGGAGAAGAAGTATTGGGCATTGAAGGATCATTAAAAAATCCGCTTGGACTTGGATTCATACTTGCCACCAGCATAAAAGAAGAAGGATATGTTACAGTAAATTTTGCTCTTGAAATCGTTACTTCCCTATCTTCCAAAGGCTGGCGCATTACCTCTAAAACATCTCTCTTAAATTCTGGCAATTCATCCAAAAATAAAACTCCGTTATGCGCCATTGAGATTTCACCCGGCTGCGGATAACTTCCTCCGCCTACAAGAGCAACATTCGAAATCGTATGATGAGGACTGCGAAATGGCCTTTGATTCATTAGCCCAACTTCTTTTAACTTGCCTGCAACACTATGAATTTTTGTAGTTTCTAATGCCTCTCTTAAAGTCATTGGAGGTAAAATACTCGGCAAACGCTTCGCTAACATTGTTTTACCGGCTCCGGGCGGACCGATCAGAATAATATTATGACCTCCGGCAGCAGCAATTTCCATACAACGTTTAATACTTTCCTGACCACGAACATCCGAAAAATCAAACTCAGGAAAGTCTAAGGTCTTATAAAATTCTGCGCGGGTATCAATAACAGTCGGTTCTAAAGTTCCTTTTCCTTCAAAGAAATCAATAACTTCCTGAACATTTTCAACTCCATAAACATCTAAGCCAGCCACGATAGCGGCTTCTTTCACATTTTGTTTTGGCAGGAAAAAACCTTTATACCCTTCTTCTTTAGCCTTGATTGCAATAGAAAGTGCTCCATTTATGGATTGTAAACTTCCGTCTAATGAAAGCTCTCCCATAATAATATAACGGTCAATTTCGGTCGCTTTTATCTGGTCTGAAGCTACCAAAATTCCGATTGCTAAAGTCAGATCATAAGCTGAACCTTCTTTTCGTAAATCGGCCGGAGCCATATTTATAGTTATTTTTTTGCCCGGTAAAGCATAACCGTTATTCTTAAGAGCTGCCGCTATCCGATAACTACTTTCTTTTATGGCATTATCCGGCAACCCTACTAAGTGATAACCAATTCCTTTATCCATATTCACCTCTACTGTTATAGTAGTGGCTTCTACTCCAAAAACTGCACTTCCAAAAACTTTAACCAGCATACTTTAATATCTTATTTGTAAATATTCTTTTAGCAATGGCAAAATAAACAAATATTTTAATAAAAAAAGTATTACAATTAAGAATTATTTTTTCTGATTGAAAATTTTAATCAAATTCTAATTCAATCTGATTTTTCACATTTTCGACCATACTGCTTAATTCTAAGCTGTTTTGATGTGACCATAGTTTGCTTTCAATTTGATTGTTTCTAATACAGGCATGACATTCAATTGCTTCATGCGCATACCCTTTTCCGATATTAGGAATATTGAATTTTTCTACCTCTTCATTTTTTACAATCGAATAGCCATCTGCCATAAACCACGGAGAATTAATTTCGATTCTTCCCTCAGAACCGCTAATCGTAGCTTTCATATCTGAGTCTGAAACAAAACTGACATGTAAAATTGCCTGCGCCGACTGATATTGCAACATCATACTGGTCTGCAAATCTACTCCGCTTTCATGATAAATAGATTTTGCCATAATCTCTGTTGGGACTCCAAGGATCAGATAAGAAAGAAACAATGGATAGACACCAATATCAAAAAGAGCTCCTCCACCTAATTTTTTGTCTGTCATCCGGTTCCCTTCCAGTTCATTTACATAAAAAGCAAAATCGGCATTGAGAAATCTTATATCTCCTATTTCACCATCTTTTACTTTTGACAACACCTCCTGAATTGACGGAATAAAACGCGTCCAGAATGCTTCCATAAAAAATTTATTATGCTTTTTAGAAGCTTCTGTCATACGCACAGCATCTTCATACGATAGTGCAACAGGTTTTTCACATAAAACATGCTTACCATTCTGCATTGCTCTAATGGACAACTCAGCGTGTGAGTTGTGTGGTGTTGCTATATAAACAATGTCAATTTCGTCATCTGCAAAAAGTGCGTCATAAGAGCCATAAAATTTACTGCAATTGTATTTTGCCGCAAATTCACTTGCTTTATCAATATCTCTGGAAGCAACAGCAGTCAATTCGGCTTCATTTATCAATTTTAAATCAGATACAAACTGATGAGCAATGTTACCCAAACCAATTATTCCCCATTTTATTTTATTCATACTTTACATCTTTATAAATAGCTCTATTTATAAGAGCTTAGAAGTTATTTTAAACTAAAGATAAGATTTTATGGATAAAATAGAAATAATTAAAACTTGTAAGATTACATTTATTTTATATTTTTATAACAAAATCTACACTTACATATGAAAAAAACATTCCTACTACTCTTCCTGAGCTTTTTTTTAACAAAAATGCAGGCTCAGGATTACTTTCCGGTTAACGAAAGCATCCATAACAAAAACAACAATTTTACAGTTTTTACAAACGCTGTAATTTACATCAGCCCAAAACAAAAAATAGAGAAAGGAACTTTAATAGTTCAAAACGGCAAAGTAGTCAATGTTGGAACTAATATCTCAATTCCAAAAAATGCGATTGTGATTAACCTTGAAGGCAAAACAATTTATCCTTCTTTTATTGATATCTATACTAATTTTGGAATTGAAAAACCAAAACGTAACTTAACTCCTGGAAGAGAAGACAATATTTATGACACCAAAAAGACTGGCCGCTACTGGAATGAAAGTATATTATCTGAATTAAACGGATATGAAACATTCAAATATGACCAGCCTAAAGCCGAGGAATTTTTAAAAGCTGGTTTTGGAGTTGTAGGAACTCATATTCACGATGGAGTTGCGCAGGGAACAGGACTTTTGGTTGCTTTGAATAATACAGACGGTAAAAATCAAATTATTTCGAACAAAATATCCAATCATTTTTCTTTTAACAGAAGCGCTTTGACAAATCAGGCTTACCCAAGCTCTTTAATGGGGTCTATGGCATTGCTTCGTCAAATGTATCTGGATCTGGATTGGTATAAAAAAGGAAATTCAGACACGAAAGATTTATCATTAGAGGCTTTGTCTTCAAATGAAAAACTGATACAGATTTTTGCTTCAGAAGACAAGTTAAATAGTTTAAGAGCTTCTAAAATTGCTAAAGAATTTGGTTTAAACTATATTTTAAAAGGAAGCGGAAATGAATTTGAAAGAATTGAAGAAATTAAAAACACCAATTCGAAATTTATTATTCCAATCAATTTTCCTGAAGCTTACGATGTTTCAAATCCATACTTATCCAATCAGATAGAACTTGCTGATATGCGTTTCTGGAATCAGGCCCCTACTAATCCAAAAGTACTTTCAGATAACGGAATCATTTTTGCCCTGACAACTGACAAATTGAAAAAAACGGAAGACTTTAGAACAAACCTTTTAAAATCAATTAAATATGGCTTTGATAAAACAAAAGCTCTGGAAGCACTGACTACTGTTCCGGCAGCGATTTTAGGAAAAAGCGATAAAATAGGAAGCTTAAAGACAGGGAGTTATGCAAATTTTATAATTACTTCCGGAGAAATATTCGATGAAAAAACAATTTTATACGAAAATTGGGTTCAGGGAAATAAATATGTTATAAACGATTTAAATGCAAAAGATATTCGTGGCAATTATAATCTGACCATTGGAAATGAAACTTTAAAATGGAAAATCGATGGAACCGCTGAAGCCCCAAAATCTGAAATAACTACTGCAGATGATAAAAAAGTAAAAAACACTTTTTCTGTTTCAAAAAACTGGATTTCACTTTTGATTAAATCCAATGATACTATAAAATCGAGTTTTACACGTTTAACCGGATTTATAGAAAACACTAATAATCTTTCTGGAAAAGGCGAATTATATAATGGCACTCAGGTAAACTGGACAGCTGTAAAAACTTCTCCTTTTATTGTTGTAAAAGATACTGTAAAACCAGAAAAGCCAAACCCAATCATGTCCACAACTTTTCCGAATATTGCTTTTGGAAATTCAAAAAAGTTAACCGCTCAGACTTTACTGTTTAAAAACGCAACGGTTTGGACCAATGAAAAAGACGGAATTTTGACCGAAACTGATGTTTTGATAAAAAATGGTAAAATTGTTTCTATCGGCAAAAATCTTTCAGACGCATCTGCCACAATTATCGACGCAAAAGGAAAACATCTTACCAGCGGCATCATTGATGAACATTCACATATCGCCATTTCAAAAGGCGTTAATGAAATGGGACATAATTCGACTGCAGAAGTTACGATTGAAGATGTTGTAAATTCTGAGGACATTAATATTTACAGAGATTTAGCAGGAGGTGTAACTATTTCACAATTATTACATGGTTCAGCTAATCCAATCGGTGGTCGTTCTGCTATTGTAAAATGGAAATGGGGGCTTTCTCCTGACGAAATGCTGTATAAAAATCAGCCTAAATTTATCAAATTTGCTTTAGGCGAAAATGTAAAACAGTCCAATTGGGGAATTATAAACCCAACACGTTATCCTCAGACCAGAATGGGCGTTGAACAAGTTTTTACAGACTATTTCCAGCGTGCCAAAGAATATGATGAAAGCTGGAAAAAATTCAATGCCAATTCTAAAAAAGAGAAAGCGCCAAGAGTAGATCTTGAATTACAAACACTGGCCGAAATCCTTAACAAAAAACGTTTTATTACATGTCACTCTTATGTGGAATCAGAAATATTAATGCTGATGAGGGTGGCTGATAAATTCAATTTTAATGTCAATACTTTCACGCACATTCTGGAAGGCTATAAGGTTGCTGATAAAATGAAAGAACACGGTGTTGGTGCTTCAACCTTTTCAGACTGGTGGGCTTATAAATTTGAAGTAAATGATGCTATTCCGTTTAACGGACCTATTATGCACAACGAAGGATTAGTAGTTGCTTACAACTCAGACGATGCCGAAATGTCCCGAAGACTAAATCAGGAAGCTGCAAAAGCTGTAAAATACGGAAATATTTCAGAAGAAGAAGCCTGGAAATTTGTAACTCTTAATCCAGCCAAACTATTACACATTGATGATAAAGTGGGAAGCATCAAAATAGGCAAAGATGCCGACATCGTTCTTTGGAGCGACAATCCTTTATCTGTTTATGCTAAAGCAGAAAAAACGATTATTGAAGGCGTTGTTTATTATGACATCGAAAAAGACCTTGAGAAACAAGAAGCCATAACCAAAGAAAGAAACCAACTTATTGGATTGATGCTACAGGAAAAGAATAAAGGAATGAGCACACAGGAACCAACGAAAAAGGAGAAAAAAGAATATCATTGTGACACTTTAGAACAATACTAAAGAGACCAGTAATTTCAAATAAAAAGACACCATTATGATAACTAAAAACATATATATAGTCCTGTTGGTTTTTTGCATGACAGCACAGACCAATGCGCAACAGACTCCTGCGCCAAAACAGACAAAATCGATACTGATACTAAACGCTACGGCGCATTTGGGAAACGGAAAAGTAATCGACAAGAGTGCCATCGGATTTAAGGATGGTAAACTCACACTCGTAGCCGATGCGTCCACAATAAGACTTGCCAACAATGCTTATGACAGCACTATTGATGCTACAGGAAAACATGTTTATCCTGGCTTTATAGCTCCAAATTCTACTTTAGGATTAGTAGAGATTGATGCCGTAAAATCATCTGACGATCAGGAGGAAATTGGAAATATTAATCCTAATGTGAGAAGTATTATCGCTTATAATTCAACATCGAAAGTTACGGAGACTGTTCGACCAAACGGAATTCTGACAGCTCAGATCGTACCTCGTGGAGGAAGAATTTCTGGAACATCTTCAATCGTTCAGCTGGATGCCTGGACATGGGAAGATGCCACGATAAAAGAAAATGACGGAATACATTTAAACTTTCCTTCAGGATTCAGAAGAACCGGCAACTGGTTTGAACCCGGAATAATTGAACCTAATAAAGATTATGCCACACAGGTAAGTGAAATAAATACCTTTCTAATTAATTCTAAAGCTTATTTAGGAGACACTTCAAAAGAAAGAAACCTTATTTTAGAATCAACAAAAGGGCTTTTTGATGGATCTCAAACCTTGTTCATTCATGCTGATGAAGAAAAACAAATTACAGATGCCATTCAGTTAGCTCAGAGCAACGGAATAAAAAAAATAGTTATTGTAGGAGGCTTTGAAGCCTATAAAACTGCTGATTTATTACAAAAAAATAATATCGGAGTACTTTTAAGACGCGTACATGATATGCCAACAAGTGACGATCAGGATGTTAGAGCTCCTTTTAAAATGGCTAAGATTCTAACCGACAAAGGAATTTTGGTCGGACTTGAAAATAGCGGAGACAATGAGCGTATGAATACCCGTAATTTACCATTTTTAGCAGGAACTTGTGCAGCTTATGGATTAGATAAAGAAAAAGCATTAGAGTTAATAACCCTGAATACCGCTAAATTATTAGGTATTGATACGTTATGTGGCTCTTTAGAAACAGGAAAAGATGCCACTTTATTTATTTCTGAAGGAGACGCTTTAGATATGAGAACCAATAAACTTACGAGTGCATTTATTCAGGGAAGAGCTATAAGTCTTGAAACACATCAGACTCAGCTGAATAAAAAATACAAAGAAAAATACGGGCAGAAATAGCGTATCATTTCACAAAGAAAAGGCATCATTTGAATCATCATCTGATGCCTTTTTTCATTAATTATTTAATGTTTTTCAAAAAAGACCACAAATAATATCGCAAATAACTTTAAAACAAAAATTATTTTCATGTTTTTTCTTATAAAACAAAATAAAAATACATTTTCATGATAATCGGGATTAACAAATTACAAATTTTAAGTCATTTTTAACTAAGAGGCGTAAAACTACAGGGGTATAAAATGAAAAATTAACAAAAATTAAACATTGAACACTATTTTTTATGGGGGTATGAAATGATTTTATACTTTTATCAAAATTTTTAAAACTAAATAACTATGCGAAAAATTATTTTAAGTGTGATCCTCATCACAATTTTGTTACTATCCATTTTCTCTATTTCATTTGTTACTGAATCCAAAACACTAGGTGCTCATGTTGTCGAATTGAAAATGGACACAGGAGATACTGCATGGATGGTTGTTGCAACTGCTTTTGTATTATTAATGACTCCAGGTTTAGGTTTCTTCTACGGAGGTATGGTTGGTAAGAAAAACGTAATTAGTACCATGCTGCAAAGTTTTATGGCAATGGTAATCGTTACTATTTTATGGGTAGTTATTGCGTTCGGATTGTGCTTTGGTCCTTCAATTGGCGGATTCATAGGAGATCCTACTTCAAATATATTCTTTCAGGGTGTAAGTGCCAATACCGCATGGGAACTGGCGCCAACAATTCCTTTCATCCTTTTTGCATTGTTTCAGGCAAAATTTGCTATCATTACACCAGCTTTAATAACAGGAGCTTTTGCTGAACGTGTACGTTTCTGGGCTTACTTATTATTCATGGTTTTATTCATATTATTGATTTATGCTCCATTATGTCACATGACATGGCATCCTGACGGAATGTTCTTCAAATGGGGAGTTTTAGATTTCGCTGGTGGAACAGTAGTACACATGAGTGCTGGTTGGGCTGCATTAGCTGGAGCGATCTTCTTAGGAAAACGTAAAGTTCAAAAAGTAAATCCTGCAAGAATTACTTATGTATTATTAGGTACAGGTTTATTATGGTTCGGATGGTTTGGTTTCAATGCTGGTTCTGCAGTTGGAGCAGGAAGCCTTGCTGCTCAGGCTTTAGGAACTACAACTGTTGCAGCTGCTTCTGCAGCAATGGCATGGGTTTTCCTTGATAAAATTTTAGGTCACAAATTATCTGCTATGGGTGCTTGTATCGGTGCTGTTGTAGGATTGGTAGCTATTACACCTGCTGCCGGGTTTGTATCTATCCCTCACGCATTGGCAATTGGTATCATCGCTGCAGTAATTAGTAATATTGTTGTAAGCAAATTCCCTAAAGGAAAAATTGACGATGCTCTAGACGTTTTCGCCTGCCACGGTGTTGGAGGTATGGTAGGAATGTTGTTAACAGGAGTATTTGCTTCAAAAAGCGTAAACTCAGTTGTGGGTGACAACGAAGGTTTAATATTTGGTGATGCTACTTTATTCCTTACTCAATTAAAAGCTTTAGTACTTGTTTCTATATTTGCTTTTGTAAGCTCTTACATTTTATTCTTCATCGTTAATAAAATAACTCCTCTAAGAGTTACTGAAGAAAAAGAAGAATTAGGATTAGATATTTCTCAACACGGAGAATTCTTATAAGATATTAAAACAACCAAAACCAAAATAGAAAATCCCTCTAAGTTTCGCTTAGAGGGATTTTTGTTTGAATTAATTTTAACCTTGGGACAGCTTATTATTTTACAATCTAAAACCACACAATAAATTCTACTTTCAAAAATAGACAACCTATAAATTTTCTTCAAAATGATTTTCAAATCAGTTGTTTATATAAAATCTATCATTTGTAGATCAATTTCACATATCAGATAAGTTCAAATTGAAACCAACTTTGACTAATTGTAAGCTTATTGCTATTGATAATACATCTTATTCATGTAAAAACAAATAAATCTGAAAGTATAAATTTGAGTAAAAACATCATATCAAAACATCATTGACAGCAGCAGCAAAGTGTCTTTTTTTATTTAAAAAAAAAAGCCACAGATTAAAAGCTTTTACAAATTTCAATGATAAGAAATCCATTTGTATCTTTTAATCTGTGGCAAAATGATTTTTATTTAAAATTCGAAATCCCTTCTTTCAGCCATTGTAAATATTCTTCTGTTGGAACATAACTGATTGTAGGTTTAGAGCTGTTCAGATTATTTCCTTCTAAATCTGTTATAACGTATAAAGGCTGTGTGTTGGTTTTATATTTTGAGATCATAAAATCTGTCCATTTATCACCTACTGTCTCGATTTTATCTCCTGAAGCCGTTACAAATTGTTTATCTGCCGGCAATTCTCTTTTATCATCAACATACAAAGAAATCAAAACCACATCATTTTTTAAGATTGGCATAACTCTTTCGTCTGACCAGACATTGTTTTCCATCTTTCTGCAATTCACACAAGCATATCCCGTAAAATCAAGCATAATAGGTTTATTGATTGATTTTGCATACGCCAGACCGTCCTCATAATCATGAAAAACCACAATTCCGTGTGGGCCTAATTCGGCTCCTTTTGGCAAACCGCTTTCTGAAGCAGTATTTCCACTACCCGATCCCCCTACTCCAAACGGACTTTCACTGTATTGAGGCGGAGGCGGAAAAGCACTGATTAATTTTAATGGTGCTCCCCAAAGTCCCGGAATCAAATAAAATGTAAACATCAGTGTAATCAATCCCAGATACAATCTTCCAACTGAAATATGCTGCAACGGACTGTCATGAGGCAATGTAATTTTTCCAAATAAATAAAGTGACAAAGCTCCAAAAATAGCGATCCAGATGGCGATAAAAACTTCTCTTTCCAGAAAATGCAATTGTAAAACCAAATCAGCGTTTGATAAAAATTTGAAAGCTAAAGCTAGTTCCAAAAATCCTAATACTACTTTTACCGTATTTAACCAGCCTCCTGATTTTGGCAATGAGTTTAACCAGCCAGGAAACATTGCAAATAACATAAACGGAAGTGCCAATGCAGATGAAAATCCCAACATTCCAACAATTGGAGCTATTCCTCCATTTGAAGCTGCTTCGACCAATAAAGTTCCAACAATTGGCCCTGTACATGAAAAAGATACAATTGCTAAAGCCAAAGCCATAAATAGTATTCCGATAATTCCACCTCTGTCTGCTTGTTGATCTGCTTTGTTAGCCCAGGAATTTGGCAGCATAATTTCAAAAGCTCCTAAAAAAGAAGTTGCAAAAATGATCAATATCACAAAGAAAATCAGGTTAAACCAAACATCTGTCGACAAGGCATTCAAAGCATCGGCACCAAATATTTTGGTAACGATTAAACCTAAAACCACATAAATGGCAATAATAGAAAGTCCGTAAATAACAGCATTTCGAATTCCTTTAGCCCTGCTTTTACTTTGTTTGGTAAAAAAACTCACTGTCATTGGAATCATTGGAAACACGCAAGGTGTCAATAATGCCGCAAAACCCGATAAAAACGCAATAAAAAAGATTGACCACAAACTTCTTGAAGAATTTGACACTGGCACATCTGATTTAGAGACAGATTTTTCAATGTTCGATTTTGCAGCTTCAACCTTTGTCTTTGTTGTATCGGCAGCTTTTTCTACTGTATCGATAGCCAGTCCTTCTCGTTTGGTTTCATCTAATTTGGATTCTGTCACAGCAGGAACTGTTTCCATTTTAAAGGTTGACGGAACAGCTATTGAGAATTTTTTATTTGAATTGATACAAACTTCTTTGCAAGTCTGAAAATCAAACTCAACCTCAACTGTTTTTAAGTTTGGATTGATAAGCTTGATTTCCTGTTCAATATGAGCTTTTCCTTCAAAATAAGTTTCATTTACTTCAAAAATATCATTGTACGATGTTTTTGTTTTCCCTTCTTTCGCTTTACCAACTAAATCATAATTCCCCTTTTGGTTTTTAAAAGAAATTTCTAATGCCAAAGGACCTCCTTCTGGGGTAAACTGCGAGTACATGTGCCAGTCTTTTTCAATGACAGCATCAAAGATTAAAAGCGCATTGTTGCCTGATTTCTTCTCAATTTTAGCAGTCCATTTAACGGGTTCTAAAACCTGAGCATTACTTTTTGCAAAAGCAAAAAAGAAAAACAGTAAAAATAAAATGGATTTACTCCAGAAACTTCTTGGCGTTATAGCCTGACGGAATTGATTAAAGTTCATTATTGCAGTTCTATTTTAAGTATGTTATTTGTGGTGTTTTCTATTTTAAATCGCTCATCCTGCCTGATTCCGATTACCCATACTATTTGATCTTTTGAACATAAAAGCCAGGTGTTTTCTTTTTCAATCAGGGATAACTTTTCATCCTTGAAAAGCTTACTGATTTTCTTTGACTTTCCGTTCATTCCAAAAGGCTGAAACGAATCTCCTTCCTTCCATTTTCGCAAAATCAGCGGGTACTGAATTTTTTCAGCATCCACAAATATAACCTTATTTGAATCTATAGTTATGTGACTAACGTTACAAAGCTTCAACTTTAAGGGAAAATTAACGTCATGATCGTTTTCATTGATTTGAAATTCTTCTATTTCCGGCGTTTCAACAACAGGACTCAAAATCAGAGTTTCTCTGTTTTTTAACAATCGAAATTCAGCCGAAAACACCTGTTTTCCTGATTGTCCGTCTACCAGATCATAAATATCATTCCATGCCAAAAAACCAAATTCGTTCAGCCATTGGTACAAATACGATTTGTAATTCGGTAATTTTTTAAGCTGATTTAAATCGAAATGTATTTCTTCTCCTGCCTCTTTTGCTACCTGCTGGTAAATCATTATTGAAGCATCTTCAGCCATTTCATTAGATTCCTGAAGGTAGGATTGCGTTTTTTGAAAAGCTTTCAGAAAATTAGGATTGATTTCCTTTAAAATCGGAACCAAATCATGTCGAATTTTGTTTCGCAGGTATTTATTCGAAGCATTGCTGCTGTCTTCACGCCATTTGATACTATTCTCTTTGGCATAATTAAGGATTTCTTCTCTGGAAAAAGGCAAAAGAGGACGGATGATTTTATCATTTTGTTCCGGAATACCAACCAGACCGTCCAATCCCGTACCACGGCTTAGATTAATGATAAAAGTTTCCAGATTATCATCTGCATGATGAGCAGTCAGGATATAATCGAATTGATGGGTTTCCAAAAGTTCGTAAAACCAGCTATATCGCAATTCTCGGGCTGCTATTTGTGTAGAAAGTTTGTAATCTTTTGCAAAAGCTTCAGTATCAAACTGGGTTGTAAAAATAGAGATATTGTTTTCTTTACAATAATTTCGAATGAAATCCTGATCACCAAAACTTTCTAATCCGCGAAGCTGAAAATTACAATGCAAAACTGCTATTTCATATTCTAATTGCTGAAACAAATGCAGTAAAACCATGCTGTCCAATCCGCTACTAACAGCAAGAAAGAGTTTTTTATTTTCCAAAAACGGAAATCTTGCCGAAATATGATTTTTAAAATTTGAAAGCATCTGAAAAATTAAAAAATGAATATTTTTAAGAACTGCAAAATTAAGGCTTTTAAGAATAGCTCATTGCAAAAAATAGAATTGAAGCTTCAATCAAAATTTAAGAAAGCTGATCCTGTAATTTTTTAATATCGTCACGTAATTTGGCCGCCTGCAAAAAGTCTAATTCTTTTGCCGCTTTTTCCATTGACTTGCGTTTTTCGCGAATCATTTTTTCTAATTCAGATTTCGATAAATAAGCTGTTTCTGGCTCGGCAGCAGCAGGCAAAGTATGTCCCAATTCATATTCAACCAAAGGATTTTTGGTAAAAGCACTTTCAATTTTTTTGTTTAATGCCTGAGGCGTTATACCGTTTGCGGTATTAAAATTAATTTGTTTGGTTCTGCGGTAATTGGTTTCATCAATAGTTTTTTGCATACTGGCTGTAATTTTATCCGCATACATAATCGCTTTTCCGTTTATATTTCGGGCCGCACGACCGATGGTCTGGGTCAAAGATCTGTGATTACGAAGAAATCCTTCTTTATCAGCGTCTAAAATAGCAACCAGAGAAACTTCAGGTAAATCCAGTCCTTCACGAAGTAGATTCACACCAATTAATACGTCAAAAATTCCTTTTCGTAAATCCTGCATGATTTCAATACGTTCCAAAGTATCAACTTCTGAGTGAATATAACGGCAGCGAACACCAACTTTAGTCAAATATTTGGCTAATTCCTCTGCCATTCTTTTGGTCAGGGTAGTGACCAAAACCCTTTCGTCCAATTCGCAACGCACCTGAATTTCTTCGATTAAATCATCAATCTGGTTCAGACTTGGACGAACTTCAATAACTGGATCTAATAATCCGGTTGGACGAATAATCTGCTCGACATAAATTCCATCTGATTTTTGCAATTCGTAATCTGCAGGAGTAGCAGAAACATAGACTACCTGATTTTGCATCGCTTCGAATTCTTCAAATTTCAAAGGTCGGTTGTCCATTGCTGCGGGCAAACGGAAACCATATTCTACCAGATTCTCTTTTCGGCTTCGGTCGCCTCCGTACATGGCGTGAACCTGCGAAACCGTTACGTGACTTTCGTCAATTACCATCAAATAATCGCTTGGAAAATAATCCAGCAAACAGAAAGGTCTTGTTCCGGCTTCTCTTCCGTCAAGGTAGCGGGAATAATTCTCAATTCCGGAGCAATACCCTAATTCCCGAATCATTTCCAGATCAAAATTGGTTCTTTCTTCCAGACGTTTGGCTTCAAGATGTTTTCCTATTTCTTTAAAATAATCAACCTGTTTTACCAAATCCTGCTGAATCTCCCAAATCGCACCCTGCAATACATCCGGAGAAGTCACAAACATATTGGCCGGATAAATCGTCAGTCTTTTGAATTTTTCTATTACCTGTGACGTCTTTACATCAAACGATTCAATTTCTTCTATTTCATCTCCAAAAAAGTGAATTCGATAGGCGTCATCGGCATAACTTGGGTATACTTCTACAATATCTCCTTTAATACGGAAAGTTCCGGGATTAAAATCGGCTTCCGTTCTGGCATATAAACTTTGTACAAGGCTGTGTAGTAGTTTAGTTCTCGAAATAACCTGATCTCTTGTGATTTCAATTACATTTTTTTGAAATTCCACAGGGTTCCCGATACCATACAGACAGGAAACCGAAGCAACGACTAAAATATCCCTGCGTCCGGAAAGTAATGAAGAAGTGGTGCTTAAACGCATTTTCTCCAGTTCTTCATTAATAGATAAATCCTTTTCAATAAAAACTCCGGTTACGGGCATAAAAGCTTCCGGCTGGTAATAGTCGTAGTAAGAAACAAAATATTCTACCGCATTATTGGGGAAAAATTGTTTGAATTCAGAATATAACTGGGCTGCCAAAGTTTTATTATGTGCCAAAACCAAGGTAGGTTTCTGTACTTCCTGAATCACATTGGCCATTGTAAAGGTTTTTCCTGAGCCGGTTACACCTAATAGGGTTTGGTATTTTTCACCATCAACAATACCTTGTGAAAGTTTTTGGATTGCCTGAGGCTGATCTCCTTTTGGACTATATTCTGAGGATACCTGAAAATTCATTTCGAACTATGAAAAAATTAGTTTGTAAAGATACAAAGTTTAAAGGCTATTAAATGTTAAGTTCTGCTTATTCTAAAAAGTCAATCATGGCATCATTAACCATTTTCGTCTGATCAATGCTCAAAAAATGCCCTGCATCTTTGATTATTTTTGTCTTGCTGTTTGGGAGAAGTTCTTTTGCTTTTTCAAGGCTATCTTCTGAATTGATTACATCTTTATCGCCAATAAGTATTAGAACCGGATTTTTTACAGATTTTAATTCCTCGTTAGAAAAAGGCGTCATTTTCAGCATACTTGAATTTGATTTGGCGTATTTGTTCGCCAGATAGAATTGTCTTTTGTAAGCAGGGTTAATTTTTTCGGGATGTGTCGAAAAAGTTTCGAGTGTTTTTCCGAATTTCTTTTCACTTGGAAAAAGTTTCAGCATTAAAGCAGATGACGTTTTGCCAACTTTGTCAATAAATTTAAACGTTTGTGCAGGACTTAATAATACTATTTTATCAATTGAATTTTCTTTCTGAATCGCCAGCAATGTTGTAATCCAGCCTCCACGGGAAGCTCCTACAATGTCAAATTTCTTTAGTTTGTAATGTGCGAAAATTTCGTTGTACCACGCCACAATATCTTCTTTAGAAAGAGGCTTGGCTGTTAAATTAGACTTTCCGGGTTCCATCAGGAAATCGATAGCGTATATTCTATGATTTTTTGCCAAAACCTTAATATTAGGATACCACATTGTTGAGCTGGCATCCATTCCGTGCAGCAATACCAAATTTTTTCCGTTTTTAGGGCCTGTGACTATAACATGTGCTGTTCCGAAACTGGTTTTGATATTTTCTTCGGTATACGGAATATCCCAAAGTTTTAGAGCTTTATCGTATGAACTCAGATAACTTTGTTTTTCTTTTTTGGTTTGAAAAACATAATCATCAAATTTTGCTTTTTTAGAAGCGCATCCAAAAAGCAAAAACAAAAGCATAAAATTTAGGAGTATTCTTGTCATGACCGTTTATTATTTTATTTAAAGTTATAACAATCCCATCTGAAAAGAGTTCCAGAATTTTAGTTCAAAATATTATAATTATAAGCTTTATGATTTTTTTGCTGTCAGATGGTAAATCTGAACAAAGGCTAAAATGGCATTCGGAATAATAACTGGCAACAGCCATTGACTGACATCTCGAAAATCTTTTAAAAAGATACCGTAAACTACAAAACAGATACAACCAAAAAGATTAATAAACCGAATGGTTCTGAGGTCTTTAAGCAAAAAACCTCCTACTATAAAAACTGACGCAAGGTATCCAATATATTCTGCCATAATACTGATATTAAATAGTTTACACTAAATATAACAAAAGCAGATTACATAATCAAGATTTGAGTCTGAAAATCAATCATTTAAACAAACCACTTGCTTTGCTCAGATGGATTCAGAAAAGTCCAGGCAACAATCCTGCTGTTTTTTTGACCCTGTGCCATATCAATGGTTTTGACTTCCGCAGCATTTACTTTTTTTAAGGTTTTGTAAATAGATGAAAGATTCTCTTTTTTAGAAACCAATGTAGTAAACCACAAGCATTGCGAACTATATTTTACACTTTCGTAAATCATTTGGGTTATAAAACCAATTTCACCTCCATTGCACCACAATTCGGCATTTTGTCCTCCGAAATTTAAAACAGGATTTGTGTTTTTCTTTTCTTTTGGATTTAGATTAGAAACTTTTCTGGAAGTACTTTTATTAGCTTCCTCTGCCGACGCATGAAAAGGCGGATTACACATGGTAAATGTAAAACGGTCTTCTGGTATGATGATATTTTTGAAGATAAAACGGGATTCCGTTTGCTGTTGCAAACTGATCGCTTCAACTAATTTTGGATTAGCTTCGATTATTTTACTGCAATTTTCAATTGCTTTTTTATCAATATCGGTCGCAACAAAACTCCAGTCGTAAATTGCATTTCCTAAAATTGGGTAGATACAATTGGTACCGGTTCCGATATCTAACCCCAGAACTGAAGAACCTTTCGGAATGTTTCCGTTGTTGGTTCCGCTCAGTAAATCGGCAATGTAATGAATATAATCTGCTCTTCCGGGAATGGGCGGGCAAAGGTAGTTTTTAGGAATATCCCAATTCTGGATATCGTAATACGCTTGCAGCAAAGCTTTATTGAGTGTTTTTACAGCAAGCGGGTTACTGAAATCGACGGTTTCAATTCCGTATTTGTTTATGGAAACGAAGGATTCCAATTCGGGACAATTTGAAATCAGAAGTTCGAAATCATAACGGGAACGGTGAAGATTTCGAGGATGTAAATTATTTTTTTCAGAATTGTCAGCTGCTTTCATTTTGCGAATTTGAGTGCAAAGATAGTCATTCCTTTTTTAGAAAAAGTTCTTATGAAACCTGCAGCCCTAGCCCTGATGGAAGCGACATCCTTTTGTGGTGGGGTTCACCACAAAAGATACAGCGTACAGCAGGTATTAGCTCCTAATCAAAACATTCCATTAAAAGCAAATCTCCTTCATGATGCGTGATCGTTACAATTCCGTCTTTTTCGACCGAGTTACTGCTTCCGGTTCTGTAGCCCATTGTAAGTGTATCGTCCTGTAATTCATATTTTAGATTGTTCGAAAAAATACCGTTTACGACTCCAATCGGAATAAGTGAAATTGGTGTTTGCGCGGTGTACCATTTTTCGAATTTATTGGGCAGTAAAAATATTTTGGAATGGTCGTCGAGAATAACGATTTTAAGTAAATTGCGGTAACGGACAATTTGTGTAAGATTGGTTATGGTATGATCGGCACGTTTTCCGGTGGCCCAAACTACATTTACAGCCGGAATTTTTCTTTCGATGAGATAATCAAATGCTTTTTCGAGATCTGTTTTTTCCTGATCCGGTGTATAAACAATTTCGATTGGATATTGCGCTGTTTTGTAAACTTCAGGATCGAAACCTCGATCAAAATCCCCCAGAAGCACATCAACTTTAATCCCTAAATCGATGACACGCTCAATTGCCGAATCGAGTACGATAACCAGCGGAGACCATTCGAGCAGCTGCCCTAATAACTCAGCACTACAGGCGGCTCCGTTGGCAATAATTAATGCAGGTTCCTGATCGTCGCGTACTATATGGTGTGATGACATGCTGAGTTTTTTTGAATGCGGTGCAAAGGTACGGCTACTATTTTAGATTTCAAATTGGAGATTTTTGTGGTTTTTATCGAATTAAAAATCCAGCAAACGTCTATGGTAATTGATTTGCCCCAAATGATAGGCTAAATGTGTAGACAGATGAATCAGAAAGAATCCTGTTGTCATTTCTTTTTCAAAAACAATTTGTGGGTAAATGGTTTGCAAATCGACTTCGGTTAAGGAATCAAGTACATCGTTTACAACCAAAATAGTTTCATCAATTTCACTGATTAGTTCATTTTTAGGAATATCTTTTTCCGAAAATTCTAAAGGGCGATCCCTGATATAACCTGTTTTTCCGAGTTCGGCACCAATATAAGTGTTTAGGTTGCCAATTAAATGCAGGCAAAGATTGCCCGAAGAGTTAGAAATATTTTTATCGATTGCCCAAAGCTGTCCTTCGTTTTGGTATGCTACGATTTCATCTTTTAATTTATTCAAATCACGGTTAAAGAGTGATTTCAGACTTTCTATTACCATGATTTTAAGCTTTATTTTTTACCGGAATCCAGATTTCTTCTTCTGAATCAGGACTATCTTTTTTATACTTTTCCCCCATTATTGCAAAATGAGGGCGGTCATCGACATTGTATTCTGAGTTCGGAAGCCATTCTGTAAAAATAAAACGGTAAGATTTCTCAGCTTCTGTTGCCGCGCCTTTGTGAATAAAAACAGCATACAAACCATTAGGAATTACTAAAGTTTGCATACCCGACGGAATTTCACTCAAATCAAAAACCTCAACTGCAGCCCATTTTTCAAAAGTATTTTGAGGATTAAAATCATCAAAATGCCCAATAGGAAAAACTTCAAGCGAGTACAAATTAGAATCAATTGTGTTTTGAATTTGCTTACGTTCCGGCATAAAACTGCTCCATAACTGAAATGTTTTATTTTCAACAAACGACATTGTAATATGCTTTCCTATGAGCTTTTTTTCGAGTAAGTTTTCAATTCTGGCTTTCATTTTTAACTACATTTATTGTATTTTATACTTTTTAGTATCAATCTCGCTTAACGAAAAATAGCCCAGCGGATAATTAGCCTTATCAGTAGTATTCACAATATTTCCTCTGACGGTTGCAGGAGGGGACTGAAATGGACCTCCGATGTTACTTCCGGCAATACTCACCAAAATACTCATATAGTTATAGTATTGTTTAGAAATTCCAAAATGAGTTAATTCTATTTCATCACCAGGTTTTAAATCATCATCGTCAGACAAACTAAAAAACTCATTCCCCTGAAAAAACTTATCATCATCTACATAATAGTTTGACGCTATTTTATTTGAGTATACATATTTGTACAAATAAAAATTGTCAACATCGGCAGGATCGTTGTAATACGCTCTGATTTCAATATCCTTACCCGTAATGCCACCCTCATTATTCTGCTCAATACGTGTTATTGGAGCAACAGACTTCAAGGTTTCACTTGCAGTATAGGTATTTCCGTTACTAATCACTGTCAGGTAATAGGTCGCATCTATGACCGGTTTAAAATTATTGCAGACATAACGCCCCGTTTTTGGAACTTCAATAAAATCAAACTGTTGATTGGCACTATTTTTTATGAAAATGGTTGCTCCGCTAACAACTGGTATTTCACCCTCAAAATAACCTGTTGTTGTTGACAGGTTTATAGTTTGTTGTGCCCCGGTTGTCCCTTTTTTCCAGTTAATATCAGCTTCTATCACTAATTTTGGAGGTGCTGTGTCCAGATCAACATCTACAACTTCTTCACAGCCTGCAAAGAAACCCGATATAAAAACAATAAATAATAAGATTACTTTTTTCATGATACCTCTTTTTATTTTTTCTTTGATGAAAGATTAAAATTTAAAATTATAACTCACCGCAGGCACTATTCCGAAAATAGATATCCTTACCGCTTCATTTATTCCGGTATCTACATTCTGCCTAAAATTGATTGAAGCCGCATTACTTCGGTTATACAAATTATAAATACTAAAAACCCACTCGGCTTTCCACTTTCTGTCTTTATTATTTCGGGGTGTTAAGGTTGCCGAAACATCCAGATGATGATACGTTGGAAGACGATTTTCATTACGCAGACCGTAGCTCGGAACTGTAATTCCTAAATATTGATATTGTCCATTTGGATACGTAACCGGCTGTCCTGTCTGCAAGGCAAAATTGGCTCCAAATGACCATTTTTCGTTTAAATTATAAGCCGAAGTAACAGCCAGATTATGTGTTTTGTCATAAGCCGAATTGTACCACTGTCCATTATTTATTCCAGTTTCTTCCGGAGTTCTTCCTGGTGTCTGCTGCTCTGATTTTGATATTGTATAAGAAATCCATCCATTAAATCTGCCTTCGTTTTTCTTAACCATGAGCTCCATACCATAAGTACGCATTTGGCCGTTTAGAATAACCTGTTCAATAGCTTCGTTTGCAATTAAATCGGCACCGTCAATATAATCCAGCCTATTTTGGATTTTCTTGTAATAGGTTTCTACTTCAAGCGAATACGCTCCGTTTTTGATATTTCGAAAATACCCTAATGCAACCTGATCGGCTATTTGGGGTTTGATGTAATTATCACTTGGCATCCAGATATCCAGTGGTGTAGGAGAAGATGTGTTCGAAATCAGCTGAAGGTACTGCGTCATTCTGTTATAACTGGCTTTAACAGATTCATCCTCATTCAGCTGATAAGAAAGAGACAAACGGGGCTCCAGATTATCATAACTCTGAATTACTTCGTTTTGGCTAAAATATTTTGTGGAAGTCGGTGTCCCTTTTTCGTAAATCTGTAAATCAGTATTAAAAACAACAGGATTGTTGTTTTCATAATAATTAATTGTCGAAGCTCCCAAACGATAAAACAAACTGTAACGAAGACCATACCCTAATGTTATTCTTTTCGAAATCTGATTTTCGCCATCAATATAAACAGAAGGTTCTAAAGCGTATTTTTTATCCATTTGATTCGGATTAATTCCTGAATCGCTTGTACTTGGCTTGATAGTGCCCGGATTGAAATCATAATAAATTCCGTTTACGCCATAATTTAATTTGAATTTATCCGAAATATAATGCTTGAAATCATATTTTAAATTATAATTTCGAATTCCGGAATCCCATTGAAAACCAACAAAATCCAGTTCCAGTCCGTAATAATAATCACTGTAAATCAAAGATAAATTTGAAAACAGTTTTTCAGAAAACAAATGATTCCAGCGCAGGTTTAAAATTGAGTTTCCGTAAATATTGGTAAAACTTTTATTCAGACTAAAAACATCGCGTCCAAAATAACCGGATAAATACAAACTATTGCTGCTGTTTAATTTGTAACTGAATTTAGCATTCAAATCATAGAAATAAGCCGAATTGTTTTTCTGGTCTTCCGAAAGTTTTAAAAACAAATGTGCGTATGAAGCTCTTCCACCAATCAGAAAAGAGCCTTTGTCTTTTACAATTGGTCCTTCCAAAAGTAGCCGGCTCGAAATCAATCCGATTCCTCCATTGGCATGAAATTCTTTGCTGTTTCCGTCTTTCTGAAAAATTTCTAAGACAGAGGAAGCACGTCCGCCAAACCTTGCCGGAATCCCTCCTTTGTACAGCTTCAAATCTTTAATTGCATCGGGATTAAAAACCGAGAAAAATCCGAAAACGTGAGATGAATTAAAAATATTGGCTTCATCCAGTAAAATTAAGTTCTGATCGGCACCGCCTCCGCGAACATTAAAACCTGATGCTCCCTCGCCTGCATTAGTAACGCCCGGAAGCAATAAAATCGATTTTATAACATCAACTTCACCCAAAACCACCGGCATTTTTTTAATGGTAGCAATCGAAAGTTTATTCACACTCATTTCGGGCGATTTGATATTAATCTTACCCTTATTTTCCTTAATTACAACTTCCTGGAGTTCCTCTCCTTCCCCATTTAAAGCAAAATTATTTTTAACATTTTTATCTAAAACAATTGTTTGCTCAACAGTAGTGTACCCCACATAACTAAGTTCTATCTGATGTTCCCCGGCGGGAAGTGTAAGCGAATAAAAACCGTATTCGTTGGTTGTTGTTCCAATTTTGAGACTTGGAACATAAATATTTACACCTATTAAAGTTTCGTTATTTTTAAAATCGGTTATGGTACCGCTTAAGGTAAATTTTTCCTGAGAAAATGAAGTTAGGGTAATTAAAAAAAGAATAACAAATGCGCCAATTTTTTTTGTAATCATGGTCTGTATTTTGTTTTTACATAATTAACAATTGTCGCTAAATTTTGTTGCATTTCAACTGTTAAAAATGAGTTAAGAATCTGAAATTGTTTCAATTAAAACATTCAATTCCTTAAGTCATCCATAATTACGTGATTTGTTATGCTAGCTTTTAAATTTATTCTGAACAATTATGTTTTTTAGTTTTACTTTTAAATCTTCGCCCGTATCATAAATCATCTGTTCGTTATTAGGAAACGCTACTGCTCTCTTGTTGAAATTTGGCAGATAACTTTCTTCACAGGCATTTTTATCTCCTTTGTAAGTGGCATACATAGACTCAAAAACAAACTCGCTTGTTACCGGAAAAGTCTGTAGCAATTGATTATTTTTTGCATTTACATAATCAATTTTTGCCATAATCTGACAGGATTTAAATTGTCTGAATTCAAATATATTAATTCGGATATTTTTAAAATTATCTACCTTAACCGGTCGTCCCAAACTGTCCTTTACAGGATTTCCTCTGGAATCCAATAGGGTTTTAACACCGTCTTTGATTTGTTTTTCCTTAATAAATTCCTTCTCCTTGATTTGCTCCGGAGAAATAACTATTTCTCTGAAATTTACAATCAGGCTGTAATCATAAGAGATGTTTTTTTGTTTGGGATTATGATAAACCGTCCATTTATCGTTTAAGCCGTAAGTGCTAATATCCAGTAAATCGTCCTGAAGCTGTTTCGGAATTACCAAATTTGTCTGGTTTTGACTAGATACATTAACAAAATCAGTTCCTTTAAACTGGGCTTCTTCCATCAGTTTTTTGACGTTTTTATACCCCGCATTTATTTTTTCCAGATAAGCCAGATCATCATAAGCCTTTCTGTAATCTGTTTTTACCTTCGATTTCAAAAGCGCTGACGCATTATCATACAAGTATTTTGACAATGCCGTTTTGCTTTCAATAATTCTGTCTGTATAATTATCAAATGCAAAAGTGGCGTTTTTGCCTTGTTTTATTAATCGAAGCGGCAATAACGGACGAATTTTTTCCTGACGCTCTTCTAAATTTAAGTACGTATTGAAAATGCGTTCCAAATTTGCCGGATTCGATTCTTTGACCATCATTTCGATGTCACGCAAGTCCCTTTCTTTGGCTTTTGCAAATGCTTCTTCAAGCAAATATACATAATCCTGTTTGCCCTTAGCATCTTTATTAGTTCTCAATGATTCAACCGAACGGTTAATCGCCCCATCGTAATCCCCACCGGTCAACATCGATTGTGTAGTTTTTACCCCACAGGAAAAAGCTAAAAAAATAAGTAAAAAAGATAAAGTAATTTTTCGCATAAAATATAGCATTTGAAGGTGTAAATATATCTTTTTTCATTTTCAACAACCATGCCTTTTTCAAATTTATTTTTAAGAGCATTTACCCTCTTTTTCATCACAACCTCCTGTCCCGCTCTCCCCTGAATCTTTTGCAGCGAACCCCGCTGCAAAAGGATAACGGCTCGATCGGGGCTAAATAGGAAATCTCTTTTTCATAAGATCTAAACCCTTATCTTTTAAATAAGCTGAAAAAATTCTGAATACTATTTCCTTCCAAAAGCGACAACAGAGAAATCACAAATATCTACTTTAAATAAAAAAGTTACATATTTCTTTATGCTAATTGAGTTTGTCTTATTTTGAATCAAAAATTTCGTCCAGACCTTCCATTGCAATGGTAAAGCCTTCTTTGAATCCCATTTCAATAATCATTTCCAGATCTGAGAGTTTATCATGTCTGATCACTACATCTACAAAGGTAGAATCACCTTGCTCCGAAAAAGTCACGTTCCAGTCAGAACGAGGAAAGTCTTTGTTTAAATTTCCATCACTGTCACAAAAAGCATCCAGATATTTAAAATTTGTTTTTGGAGTTATTGATGTATAATCTGCAATTGCCCAATGTTCCTCTCCTTCTGGTCCAACCATGGCGTATAATCTTCTTCCGCCCTCTTTAAATTCCAAGCTTTTAGTTCTTGACTTCCATGGAGCCGGAGCCCACCATTGATCGAGAATTTCGGCTTCTGTCCATGCTGACCAGACATTTGACAATGAGGCACTAAATTCGCGTTTTACATTTACAGTATTATCTTCTTTATTCACTGTAAAATTCATTAAAAGATTTGATTTCATATTCTTATATTTTAAATTCATTTAGTGTTTTCTACAAAGATTTTATCCAGACCTTTCATAGCGCTTGTAAATCCTTCTTTGAAACCCATTTCAATTATTTTTTCTAATTCTTCTAAACTGTCTCGTTTTATAGCAATATCCACAACAGTGAAATCCCCTTGTCCGGAAAAAGTGATATCCCAATACGAACTCCCGAAAGCTGAATTTGGATTTCCTTCTGCATCACAAAAAGTAGAAGAATGTTTGAAATTTATTTTTGGAGAAATAGAAGTATAATCAAAAACAGCCCAGTTTTCCCCACCTTCAGGATTGACCATGGCGTATAATCTTTGACCGCCTTCCTTAAATTCCATTCTTTTTGTTTTGGATTTAAACGGAGCCGGTGCCCACCATTGATCCAGAATTTCAGCTTCAGTCCAGGCAGACCAAACGTTTGCTACTGGAGCATTAAATTCACGTTTTATAGTTACTGTTTTATTTTCCTTATCTACAGAAAAATTCATTGAAAGATCAGATTTCATTTTCTTTCGATTTTAAATTCATTAATACTTGATCCAGCTGACTAAAACGGCTTTCCCATATTTTTTTGAATTGTTCCAGCCAATGATCTATTTCTTTCATTTTATCAATTTTTAACTGATAATAAATTTCACGTCCCATCTTTTTTTCTTCAAGCAAATCACATTCATTCAGAATTTTAATGTGTTTTGAGACAGCTTGTCTTGTCGTTTTAAACTGTTCGGCAATCGCATTTGGTGTTAAAGCACTTGAAGAAATCAATACTAAAATCGCTCTTCGTGTAGGATCGGCAATCGCCTGAAAAATATCTCGTTTCATTTTTTTATAAATAAGCAATCAATCAGTTGCAAATATAAGCAACTTTTTGGTTGCGCAATTTAAAAATATGGTTTATTTTCAAACTATTATTGGGACGAATAAAAAAAAGACGCAAATGCGCCTTTTTAAATATGGTTTGTATTTATTTTATTAGTTCGAAACTTTTTTATATTCAAAAGTACCTACTTGAGGGTTTGTTATTGTACGTTTAGTGCTGTCAAAATAATCGACTGTAAAAACAACAGGCAGTATAACTGAAATAATAGTCAGTTGTGAATTGTCACTGGACAATTTCCATTTTGCTTTATGGGATTCATCACCAATAACACTTTCAAAATCACCATTTTCTTTAAAAACCTGAAAAACCTGGTCTGTTTTGAATTTGTCCTGAATACTTTTCTCTTTTCCTTTTTTGGTCCACTTAACCAGTTGCCACTTCCCTACAAGTTCTTTAGAAGTCTGTGCCGTGGCGGATAATCCAATTAAAAAAACGAATGCTAAAATAAATTTCTTCATGTTTTTAAATTTTTAGAGTTGAAATATAAATTTAACTGTTTTTATCTGATTTTCAAGAAAAACCAGGTTTAACAAATTATAATTTATTTATTTTACGATTAGCTAAAAACTTTTCAATCCAATCTATAGAAAACAAACATTAGAATTAATTCTTTTTTTTTATTCCTTTCTAATTTTCACCTGATAAACTACCTCCCAAAAAACAATAGCAAAAACAGCATTAGACAATATGACTGTTTTGATATCATAAGGATCATATTTCGAAAACAAATGCAAATCTGAAATTTTTAAAGCCAAAAAAAGAGCCAGGCAAGCTATTGCAATAGCATACAATACATTTAGTAAAGGTCTCCATTTTAAAACTAAAAAAGCATAAATAGTATTCAAAACAGCGAAACCAAAAGCTAATGTTATAAATAAATCCGTTTTTAATCTGGATTGAAGCGAAAGTAAAAATGGCGTTAAAATAAGATACAAAAGAAATAGAAGCGAATAAATTAGAATCCGAATATGTGTTTTCATTTTTGTGTTTTTTAAAAGAAGATTTTGACAGATATAAGATTAAGAAAAGATTAAACCGAATAGCTTTGTTTACTGCAAAACTGCATCAATCTTGGTTTCTGATTTTTCCTTAACCGGGCTATCAGGATGAAAACTCCAGATAATTAGAAATTTCCCTTTTGCAAGATACTCTTCAGGATGTTCATCAGAAGGCTGTCCGTTTTTGCCCCACAACAATCCTTGCAGGAATCTTTCTCCTTTGAATGTGTGTTCAAATTCAAAATACATAATTGAACCACGATCACCATTACTTTTAAAACTTTGAATTGCTTTACTTTTTACAATTCCGACAATATTGGCGTAGGTTTCAATATCGTTATAAAAAGTGCAGGCCTGAGGTGTGATACAAATATTACCATCGTTTAAGGCATAACTTTTAGGGATTTCTTTTGCTTTAAGCTTTAAATCAGCGATAGTCTGACTGAATAAATTAGTGGTAAGTAACAGAAACAGTACTGATACAGAAATGGTCATTTTCATTGTTTGGTGCTTTAAATTTGGGGATTACAGCAAATATAATCTCCGAAAACTATCTTAACGGAAATTGAATTTACACCAAGCTAAAATAGTTTTTTATTTTATATGGAAAGGTAAAAAATTGCACTCTCCTTTCTTAATAAATTTGAGATACTCTAAATTTAAAAAGTTCCAATAAAATGAAAACCAACCATCGAATTTGAAATCTGGGGAATTAATTGTTTATGCATTTTTATTTTTCCAGGATCGTAGTTAAATGCACTGGAATTTCGTTTTTCCCTTTGTTTGCGACTACTAATCACTATAGAACGCCCAATTATTGTACCTACCAATCCTCCTACCAATAAGTCTGAAACCCAATGTTCATGACTTTTTATATCTGAGAGAAATACAGCTGTTACAAATGTATAAGGTATCCAATAGTTATTGTACTCCATTTGGAATACTTTAGCTACAGCAAAATATGAAGTTGCATGAAAAGAAGGAAATGAAGTCCCTGTTCCTCCATGACCAAAGTGAATATTATCATAGTTGCCAAAATCCCATGGATTTTTTGTCCATGGTTCTACGACAGGTTTATCATCATTTATTTTTCTTTGAGGTCTGTTTCTTGATGTTATCGTTTTTAAAACAATTTGAGTTATAACATAAGAATAGGCTAAAGATTTAGCAGCGTTAAGAGCAACAACCTGTCCTTTTTCGTTATTAATAATTAATGCCCCTGCATATAATCCAATAATTGGATAAACAATATAGGAATCAGTTCCTACTACATGAGGTATTGTACTTTTGATTTCTGGTAAACTATAATCAATATTGGGTTCTATCTTATCGTGAAGATAACCAGTAGTATGTCTGTCAACAGCTATCAAACCAATTATTCCTGCGGTATAAAGTGCCGTTCTTTTCCAGTCACTTGATATTGTCTGCCCCATTGCTTTAAAATCTCCCGGAACACTAAGAAAGCTGTCAGCAATTACAGAACCTGCTACTTTAAATCGGTTTTCTTTTTTAACTTTTAAACTATCGTGTTTTATTCTTATAGTGTCATTTTGAGAAAAACAGGACATTGAAAATAGGCTCAAAAGGATTATGGCGTGGTATTTCATAGTAAAACAATTTAAATTTAAATTTATTCAACAGGTGATGCCAAAAATTGTGGTCAAGACATTAAAATTCAGAACCTTAAAATCATTCACATAAATATAATGAAAAATATCTTACAATTTTAATTTTTATAATTCTTTATTACTTAAAAAAAATCTTGTCTACTCGAAATAAAAACACTGCCTAAAAACCAATTATAGTTGTATCTATATGTGGTTGCGTATCAGAATAAAGGCAGTATGCTTTTGTGAAGTCAAACAAAACATTAGATATAGCCAAAAGCTACACGGCGAGAGATAAAAATATTATTATACCTTTTTTAATAAGATTTTTTTAATTTAGCTACTTTATTCTCACGCATTGAAAATTAGTACTATCAGCTTTTCAATTAACAAAACTTTACTAACATTAAAAAGAAACTATTCCGCTAAGGGTCCTTTAGAAAAAGGTCTTAATAATGGACGAATCTCACTCCATGCTTTTAATATTTTATTTACATGCTCAGTTGCAAGCGGTGAGGTCGCTAAAAGTATTCCACTTATATCTATTTGTTGTTCAGAAATTTTATTAAATCCTTTTTCAACTTCTTCAATTACTTCAAGTCCAATTGGGAGTATTTTGCTTTGTAATTCAGGAAAATTTATTTCAACAAATCGTAATACAGTTGATAACATCATACTTTGTCTTACAGGAGCTGGAGGATGAGTGTAATTATCAAGATTATCTAAACTAAAACTAAGTCGTCCAAAGATTCGATAAAAACAGTAGTTAGCAAAATATATTAAGTAAATGCTATTTTCCAAATCAGTATAAAACTCCGTAAATGCTTTTGGAATAAATTCTCTATGATTAAGCAAGACTTCAGTTTCCATGATTAAATTATTAACAGCAATACAGTCAGCATCCATTTCTAATGCTTGCCACATTAAATTGCCTTCAGCTAAATTATTTATTTGCGTGAATTCATTATAGCTACTATCCGAAAAAAGGCTTTTTTTGTAATCTAGATGTCCATTTTTTACATGTGCATACTCATGTATTAAAATTGTTTTAAGACAAGTTTGCGTAAGGTATCGTGCTAAACTTGCACGTAGTGGGTCTTTTGGGATAACTATTTTTTCTTCAATAGTATAATCTTTTAGCACATCAAAATCTATAACTTGCACGTCAAAAATTTTTTCTGGTGAAGTTTCTTTAGAAGAATCACCATATTGTTTCAATATTTCCGGATGAGAAAGCATTCTGTTAAATAAGTTACTGATACATGCTATGGTTCCTGCATTTATTCCAATATAATATTGATTTTCAAAAAGAGTAGCTTTTGCATTTACTCTTGAATCATTGATAATATTAAAATTACAAGAAGGTAAATCTTTTCCATTATTTCTACACCATTCTAGTATTTTACTTCCATAAATCCTGAGATTATCTGTCTCAAAAACACCTTTAATTGGCCAAATACCACCATCTAATCTAAAAGCCAAATCAAATTCTTTTTCTTTTTGTGTGAGTATTAAATCATCCATGAATTTGCGTATTTATTTTATTACAATATTAAGTTTTTAGCATTACAGAAACTACTATTATGTTTTAATTGCGGATAAAAACAGTCATTTTTCATCGATAAGAATTAGAATACGGTATGATCATTTTGAAGCAGCAAAATAAATGAAATAGTCGAAACCCTAGTCCGAAGGACATCTCCTTCGTTGGAATACAATATTATACAAAAAAATCCCGTCTCAATAAGGAAACGGGATTTTAAAGATTAAAGTGATATTCTCTTTTTTTTTTATTTTTAAACTACTGCTGCATTTTCTTGCGGCAACGGAATTTGATTTTTAAGTAAATCTTCGAAAGTTTCATGAGCACGAATCAGAATTCCTTTTCCGTCTTTCCAAAGAACTTCAGCTGGTTTGTATCTTGAATTATAGTTCGAAGACATTGAAAAACAGTATGCTCCGGCGTTTCTGAAAGCTAAAATATCACCTTCTGTAATTTCAGGAATTCTGCGATTGTTTGCAAAAGTATCTGTTTCACAAATGTATCCTACCACAGAGTAAAAACGCTCTTTCCCTTTTGGGTTAGAAATGTTTTCGATATGATGTGAAGACCCGTATAACATCGGGCGAATCAAATGGTTGAAACCACTATCCACTCCAGCAAAAACAGTAGAAGTGGTTTGCTTTACTACGTTTACTTTTACTAAGAAATGACCTGCCTCACTCACCAGAAATTTCCCTGGTTCGAAAATCAACGTTAAATCTCTACCGTATTCTGTACAAAAGGCATTGAATCTTTTAGATAATTTTTTACCTAACTCTTCAATATCTGTTTCGATATCGTCTTTTTTGTAAGGCACTTTGAATCCGCTTCCGAAATCTAAGAATTGTAAATCTTTGAAATGTTTAGCTGTATCAAAAAGGATCTCAGCTGCATACAAGAATACTTCGATATCTAAAATATCAGATCCTGTGTGCATGTGAATACCAACAATACTCATTTTTGTATTCTCCACAATTCGCAAAATATGCGGAATCTGATGTACAGAAATTCCGAATTTACTATCGATGTGTCCAACAGAAATATTAGCATTTCCACCCGCCATTACGTGTGGATTGATACGAATACAAACCGGAATATGTGGATGTTTTGTTCCGAATTGCTCCAGAATAGATAAATTATCAATATTGATTTGCACACCCATTGCGGCAACTTCTTCGATTTCCTCTAAAGAAACTCCGTTTGGTGTAAAGAAAATTTTGTCAGGATCATAGCCAGCATGAAGTCCTAGCTGAACTTCCTGAATAGATACAGTATCTAAACCAGACCCCATGTTCTTTAATAACTGAAGAATCGCAATGTTAGACAATGCCTTCATGGCATAATTAACTCGTAAGTTTTCTACCTTAGAGAAAGCTTTAGTTAATCTGTTGTACTGAGATTGGATTTTTTCGGCATCGTAAACATACAATGGACTTCCAAATTGGTCTGCTAACTGCAGTAAATCTTTTGCTTGCATTTTTAAACTTATTTTGAGCAAATTTATTACTCTTTTGAGAGTAAACAAATTAAATACAGAAAAATAACAAATTATAACAATTTGTTTGTTTTTTAAACTTTTTAAAGATTTTATTTAAATTCTAAACAATTCAATAAATTATTAAAAAATATCCATAAAGAAAATAAAGAGGCTGTCCGAAAAGGGCAGCCTTTTTTATGCAGCAAATTTTAGGGATTGATTTTGCGTTGGTTTTTTTATGAAAAAATATTCTGTTGCGGTTTTAAAAAGGTAGATTTCGACTTCTACAACTCTATTTCGAACTCGCATAGAAAATTTTATATGAGTATTATGCTTTTTATTGTTATTTGCCACCATTTTTCTAAAATTGTGTCCAATAGCCATCAATAGAAATTCC
>NZ_JBBYHS010000028.1:0-45093 GCF_038290035.1 Flavobacterium calami | reverse complement strand
CTTTTTTTTGAAAACAAAACTTTACTAAAAAAATAAACCTCCTTTAAATCGCTTTAAAAGAGGTCTCTTTTTATGTTTTTTTTTATAAAGTTTATTTTTTAAGGAGGGTTGTGCAACAGCTACGTGTGTTGGCGGTTCGGCTTTTCTTTTTTATTCAGTTTTCTTTATGCGATTAGCGATGTCACTTATTCTTTTTGATTGTACTGAAAGTATAATACTTAAAATTAAAATGCTACCTAGATAAAGTGAAATACCGTTTGCCCTATATTCATTGTAAAATAATTGTCCTGGTGAAGAATAATTTGTGAAGTAAAAAATAACTTCTCCCCAAATAAATACAAATAGAAAGTAAGCTAAACATTGTAAAAATTTTGATATTTTAATAAGTTGACTTATTTCATTCATATAAAGTGGTTTATAATTCCGCGACGTCAAAGCGAATTAAAATTAAAAAATTAAGTTATGTTAGAAAATACAAGTTCAGAAAAACTTCAAAGTAAAGCATTACAATTCGCCAAACTTTTAAACGGTTTGTCAATTACAGATGCTAGATATATTATTCTTTTTATCTCGCAAAACTTAGACAGACAATCTATAGTTGCTTTTGAAGCACGTCCAATTGACTAATTTCCGAAGCTATTGTAGACCAAGGCAGTTGAGATATAAAAACAATATGGTTTCCATCTTCATCTTTTACGTCCATTGTAATTTTAGTTCCAATCGTGGAATCTTCAATAAGTGCAATATTATTTATGTTAATAGTTTTGTTTCCTGTAGTTGTTTGTACGTCGTAAAATTTAGATTCTTTCATATTTATTTTTTAACTGTTAATTCTCGCTTTCGTTTCGGTTCTATCAAACTGACGGCTAACTTGTTTCGTCTTATATTTTTCCAAATATAATCTTTTTCGGTTTAAATTACCTGTAACATAAAATATCCATTCATAGTAAAAACAACCATTTCTTTTTAAACCGTCATCGAAAACAAATTAGTCTCCGGTGATTTTCTTTTTAAATGCAAATCAAAAGCCATACAGATATTGCGTACAAATGGTCTTCCGGCTTCTGTAATGCTGATTTTATTGTTTTCAATTACAATTAACTGATCTCTTTCCATTTCGTTTAAAGACATCAAAACATCCGGAAGTTCTTTAAAATATAAAAAATCTGCACTCCAGGAAGTTTCAAGAGTGCAGGTCAAATTAAGGATGTGTTTTCTAATAATCAGGTCTTCATTATTTAAAATATGACCTTTCACGACCGGAAGCTGGTCTGCGTCTATCAATTGATAATATTCTTCAAGATTCTTATTGTTTTGTGCAAAACTGTACCAGCTGTCGCTAATAGAAGATACGCCTAAACCAATCATCAATTGTGTTTTGGAGGCGCTGTAACCCATAAAATTTCTATGTAATTCTTTATTATGTGCAGCTTTATACAAACTATCAGAGGCTAAAGCAAAATGATCCATACCAATTTCATGATAGCCATATTTTGAAAGTAATTTTTTTCCGGTTTCGTATAGTTCTCTTTTTTCGGCATCTTTTGGTAAGTCCTCGTCGTTAAAACCGCGCTGTCCGTTTCCTTTAATCCACGGCACATGTGCATAACTGTAAAAAGCCAGTCGGTCCGGTTTTAAGGAATTTGTTTTTTCAACAGTGTCAATAACATTTTCTATGGTCTGAAAAGGCAGTCCGAATATGATATCATGTCCGATAGAAGTGTAACCAATTTCTTTTGCCCAGAAAGTAACCTTGGCTACATTATGAAACGGCTGATTGCGATGAATCGCTTTTTGTACTTTTTCGGCATAATCCTGAACGCCAAAACTTACCCTGCGAAAGCCTAAATCATAGAGTTTTTTTAGCTGTTCGTAAGTTGTATTGTTGGGATGACCTTCAAAACTGAATTCGTAATTTTCAGCTTTCTCGGCTAAATTAAAAATGCCGTTTATGAGGTTCTCTAAATTGTTTACAGAGAAAAAAGTAGGGGTTCCGCCTCCCAGATGAATTTCTTTTATAATGGGCCTTTCAGAAAGTAAATTGCAATACAGACTCCATTCTTTTAAAACAGCCTGAATGTATTTTTCTTCGACAGAATGGTTTTTTGTAATTCGTTTATTGCACCCGCAAAAAGTACACATGCTTTCACAAAAAGGTAAATGGATGTACAAACTGATTCCATTTTTTGAGTTGCTTTCTGCGAATGATTTTTGGAGTGATTCTATCCATTTTTGCTGGGTAAAATCGTTTTCATTCCAATAAGGAACAGTTGGATAACTCGTGTATCTTGGTCCCGGAACATTGTATTTTTGAATCAGTGAAATTTCCATAAAAAACAATTTAGGAATCAAAATTACTTTATCACTTTAAAAATTAAAATGATAAATATCATATTACCCATTAAAAAAAAGAGACTCATTTACGAGCCTCTTTTCTGAATTAAATAACTAACTAACGTGAAATGAATCAAATGGAATCCTGAATAATTTTAAGCCATTTTTTTGCAAACTGATGATCCTGATAAGCGCTTATCTGCTTGATGCGATCATCATCGAAATCATAGAATGGTATGGTAATTTTTTTTGAACTTTCTTTTTCCTGAAACTCAAAATCTATTTTAAGAATAGTGTCAGAGTTTCCTTCAGTAGTTAAAACCAGTTTACAGGACGAAACGCTTTTTAAATCGACATAAATCGATTCCTGTTGTTTCGGATTGAAATTCATCAGGATAAACTTTCTATTTTTGGAGTCAATAGTAAGTGTTTTATTGTTTTGAGATTCTGTCAAATCAAAATGCTCAGGATTGTTTGGATTGAATTTCTTTTTGATATTCAGTATTTTAGATTTGTTTGCAGCGCTTGATCGTGCAGAAAAATAAATAGGAATGGCTACTATGATCGCAATCACAATACCTATTATAGTGATACTTGTTTCCATGATTTTTAAATTTGGTAAATAATATGAAATTGTAAACAGTTTTCAGGAAGAAAACAGTTCAGTAGTTACGGAAAAGAATTCTTTCCGCCCAAAATTTCATAGATTTATCTACCAAAAAAAGTGGAAGGCATAGAGCAGTAATGCTATTTTTTTGCTCTGAATAGAAAATTGACGCGTTAAGTCAAATGATGTTTTGATACTTTTATGCTGCGGAAGAATAGGCAGTAAAGAGTCGAACCATTTAATAATTACAGGATAATCTGTTTTGATGCTGGCAGCAAATTGATAACTACCCTGAGGCTGAATAAAGGCTGATGAATCGGCAATGTCTTTAGAGAAATTGCTGTCCGTCTTTTGGTTTTCAGTTTTTTGTACAGGAAGGTCGTATGCCTGAGAGGCAAAAATTCCCATCATCAAAAGTGATACAAAAATAACGGTTTTACGAATCCAGTCCATGGCGGCGAATATAGTTCATAAAACACAATTAAGAAAATTTAAATTGCTAATTACTTCTTAAAAAAACGTTTTTTATAATTTATCCCCAACTTAATGAGTTGGGGATAAATCTATCTTATTGCTGCATTTTGAAGTAATAGTCTGCAGAATGTTTTCCTCCTCCATAGAATAAAAAGAAGATACAAAGTAATAATACAATTATAGCCAGAATCAGGCTTTCGGAGTGCATACGTCCCATAAAATTGATAAGTACGGCACCAAATAATACAGGCAACTGCGCAGCAATTGCCCAACGGGTCAACAGGCCAAAGACAATCATTATTCCGCCAATCATGTGAGCAGGGGCGATGTAATGCAAAAGAAACATTCCGCCTCCATACTGATCAATAGGAGAAATCAAATCATGCAGGTACTGAGCATTCGTGACAAACGAAACGCCTTTCATAAATAAAAAAACACCCAAAACAATACGTACTAAATCCAATGGTAAATAAGTGTGCGCATTCGCCCATTTATTCAAACTTTTTACATTTTCCATGATGCTACCGGATTAAAAATTATATACTAAGTTACTAATTTTTAATCAGATATTTATTTTTAATAGCCTGAAAATAAGTTTTTTACTTTTTATTTAACGTCTTGTTGAGAATTCCTAAATCTAAACCTGAATCACTCCTAAGTTAAATTGTTTCTCAATAGGAGCGTGATTCGCAGCTTCGATTCCAAGCGAAATCCAATTTCGGGTCTCTAACGGATCAATGATTGCATCTGTCCACAACCTTGAAGCGGCGTAGTAGGGTGAAGTCTGCTCGTCGTAGCGTGCTTTTATTTTGTTGAATAGTTCTGTTTCTTTGGCTTCGTCTACTATTTCTCCTTTCGCTTTAAGCGAAGAAGCCTCAATTTGTGCCAATACTTTTGCAGCCTGCGTTCCTCCCATTACGGCAAGTTCTGCACTTGGCCAGGCAAAAATTAATCGGGGATCATAAGCTTTTCCGCACATGGCATAGTTTCCTGCTCCATAAGAATTTCCGATAATAACAGTAAATTTTGGCACAACAGAGTTACTTACGGCATTTACCATTTTGGCGCCATCTTTAATGATTCCGCCATGTTCAGACTTTGAACCCACCATAAATCCGGTAACGTCTTGTAAAAAAACCAACGGAATTTTTTTCTGATTGCAGTTGGCAATAAAACGAGTGGCTTTATCCGCACTGTCTGAATAAATAACGCCTCCAAACTGCATTTCACCTTTTTTGGTTTTTACGACTTTTCTTTGGTTGGCAACAATCCCGACAGCCCAGCCGTCAATTCGTGCATAACCTGTAATTAGAGATTGTCCGTAACCTTCTTTATAAGCTTCAAATTCAGAATTGTCTACTAAACGTTTGATGATTTCCATCATATCATATTGTTCGGTTCTGGCTTTTGGAAGGATTCCATAAATTTCATTAGGATCTAAAGCAGGTTTTTCAGCTTTGATTCTGCTGAAACCAGCTTTATCAAAATCACCAATTTTGTCTACAATATTTTTGATTTTATCTAAAGCGTCTTTATCATCTTTAGCTTTATAATCGGTCACACCTGAAATTTCGCAATGTGTAGTTGCACCGCCTAAAGATTCATTATCAATGGTTTCACCAATTGCAGCTTTTACCAGATAACTTCCTGCAAGAAAAATACTTCCTGTTTTGTCTACAATTAAAGCTTCGTCGCTCATAATTGGCAGATAAGCACCACCGGCAACGCAGCTACCCATTACGGCAGCGATTTGAGTAATACCCATACTGCTCATTTGAGCGTTGTTTCTAAAAATACGTCCGAAATGTTCTTTATCCGGAAAAATTTCATCCTGCATTGGCAGATAAACTCCCGCGCTGTCCACAAGATAAATGATCGGAAGTCTGTTTTCTATTGCGATTTCCTGAGCACGAAGGTTTTTCTTTCCTGTGATAGGAAACCAGGCTCCGGCTTTTACAGTAGCGTCATTGGCAACCACAATACATTGTTTTCCTTTAATGTAACCAATTTTAACGACAACACCTCCTGAGGGACATCCGCCGTGCTCCTGATACATTCCTTCGCCGGCAAATCCTCCAATTTCAATACTTTTAGAATTTTCATCCAATAAATAAGCGATTCTTTCACGCGCCGTCATTTTACCTTCAGAGTGTAACTTTGCGATTCTTTTTTCACCCCCGCCTAATTTTACTTTGGCAAATTTTTGTTTTAATTCAGAAAGTAAAAGTTTATTGTGATCTTCGTTTTTATTGAAGTTTAAATCCATGATGTAGTATTGATTTTGAAAAATAGTGTTGGCTAATTTACAAAATAGAAGTTAATTTCGAAGCGTTATAAATTGCCGTAAACAAAAAAAACAGAAGTTTTCAGCTTCTGTTTCTTACTATTAATAGATGATTAAATTATTTTTTGGATTCACAAACCATTCGTTTCAAAATAGCCCATTGTTTTAATGCATCCCGAGCCTCAACAGCGGGGTATCCTAGCATGGTTTTTCCGGCTGCAATATCACCTGTAACCCCTGATCCGGCACCAATTACAGCTCCGTCTCCAATCGTAGTGTGGTCTTTTATAGAAGCGCTTCCGCCAATAATAACGCCATTACCTAATGTTACAGAACCTGCTAAACCACTGTTTCCTGCCATAATACAGAACTTTCCGAGTTTGCTGTTATGTCCAATTTGAACTAAATTATCAATTTTACAGCCATCTCCCAGAATTGTTGAGCTGAATTTTCCACGGTCAACGCAGGAATTTGCCCCAATTTCAACTCCGTTTCCAATGATTACATTTCCAATTTGTGGAATTTTTACCAGCCCTTTTTCGCTGCATGGACGAAATCCAAAACCATCGGCACCAATTGTCGCATTTGGGTGAATAATACAATCGTTCCCAATATGACAACGCTCACGAACTACGGTTCCCGACCAGATAATGGTGTTTTTACCAATAGTACATTCGTCTAAAATTGTAACGTTAGGGTAGATAGTAACATTGGCACCAATTTCAACTTTTGGACCAATGTAACAGCCGGCACCTATTTTTGCGCCTTCAGCAATAATTGCAGTTTCATCAATCGTTGCTGTTTTATGGATGTTTGTGTGGAATATTGGAGTAGGCGGAGCAAAAAGAGCCAGAATTTGAGACATGGCCAAATCGGCATTTTTTACTTTAATGAAAGCACGATTCTCCCCTGGTTCAATTGAAATATCTTCATTAACGACTGCTACTGAAGCATTTGATGCTGACCAGTATTTTTCGTATTTTTTATTTCCTATAAATGAAATTTCCGAAGTTGTTGCTTTTTCTAATTGTTCGGTTGCTGTTATACTTTGAGAAGTAGAGCCGTATATTACGCCATTAATCACTTCATTAATTTCTTGAATTGAATAGGATTTCATTGAATATTTAATTGGACTTAGAGTTAATTTTTGCCAAATAAAATGAATTAGATTTTAATTACCTAATTAAATTTTCAGGTTTCTTAATAAAAATTAAAAATAAAAGCCTAAATATTGAAAAATTAACATTTTGACTATTAATTTTTTAAAACTTGTTTAAATATTTGAAGGTGTACTTATTGTGTTTTAAGGAGAATTATCTTAAAGTTATATGAGTGTGAATATTTTTTTTTATTGTTAAGTACAGACTTACATTTGTTTTGTTAATTGATTTATTTTGTGAAGATTAAAAAAAAGCGATTCCCTTTTTTAGAAGGAAATCGCTTAGTATAATTATTCTTTGATTTTGGATAACGAAACAGCATTGATACAATATCTTAAACCACTGGGTGGAGGTCCATCCGGAAAAACATGTCCTAAATGTGCATCGCATACATTACAGGTTACTTCTACACGAATCATTCCGTATGATTTATCGGCATGATATCCAATCGCATTTTCTTTGATTGGCTGAGTAAAAGAAGGCCATCCGGTTCCTGATTCAAATTTTTCAGAGGCATCAAAAAGCAGCGTGCCACAGCATTTACATTCGTAGATTCCCGGGTCAAATAAACTGCAAAGTTCGGAACTAAATGATCTTTCGGTACCTTTTAAACGTGTTACCTGAAATTCTTCAGGCGTTAGAAACTGTTTCCATTCTTCCTCCGTTTTCTCAACTCGTTTTTCAGGAGTTGGATTTCCTTTATTTGTAAAATGAATTACATCGGCCCATTTTATCATAACTAATTTTTTTAAGTTTTCAGTCTCAGTTCAGTCTCAGTATTCAGTCTCAGTTAACTGAAAACTGCGACTGAATACAGTCAATTCCTATTCTTCCTCTTTCTGTCCCATCATCATCAGATAGGCTTTGAGGAAAGGATCAATATTTCCGTTCATTACACCATCAACATCGCTGGTTTCGTAACCTGTACGGACATCTTTTACTAATTTATAAGGTTGCATTACGTAATTACGAATTTGCGAACCCCATTCAATTTTCATTTTTCCGGCTTCAATATCAGCACGTTGTGCCTGTTGCTTTTTTAACTCAATTTCATACAATTGAGAACGAAGCATTTGCATAGCGCGCTGTCTGTTGTCTTGCTGCGAACGAGTTTCAGAACATTGAATCTGAATTCCGGTTGGTTTGTGAACCAATTGGACTTTCGTTTCAACTTTGTTTACGTTCTGCCCTCCGGCACCGCTGGAACGAGAAGTTGTGATCTCAATATCCGCAGGATTAATATCAATTTCAATACTGTCATCGACAAGAGGATAGACATAAACAGACACAAATGAAGTATGGCGTTTTGCATTACTATCAAAAGGCGAAATACGAACTAAGCGGTGTACGCCATTTTCTCCTTTTAAATATCCAAAAGAATAATCTCCTTCAAATTCTAAAGTTACGGTTTTAATTCCGGCTACATCGCCTTCCTGAAAGTTAAGTTCTTTGATTTTGTAACCATAACTTTCTCCCCACATCATGTACATACGCATCAGCATTCCGGCCCAGTCACAGCTTTCAGTTCCGCCAGCTCCTGCAGTTATTTGAACTACAGCGCTCAAACTGTCGCCCTCGTCAGAAAGCATGTTTTTGAACTCAATATTTTCTATATGAGACTGAGTTACATCATATTGTTCGTCGAGCTCGTCTACAGAAAGTTCTCCTTCTTTATAAAAATCATAAGCAAGCTGCAATTCGTCTGTAAGAGAGACAGCTTTATCATAATCTTCAATCCATTTTTTCTTGTTACGAAGATTTTTTACAATATTTTCAGCTTCTTTTGGATTGTTCCAAAAGTCTGGTGCAAAAGTTTTTTCTTCTTCGTTTGCAATTTCGATTAGCTTGGCATCAACGTCAAAGATACCTCCTCAACGCACCAAGGCGCTCCACAATACCTTTTACTTGTTCGGCTGTTGTCATAAATTAATTACTAAGTTTTATATGTTTTTTAGAATTATTACGTTAATTTGGTTCTGTAGAAATTCGCAAGTTAAAATTATTAAAACAGGCAAGTAATAACTAACAGTAATACGTAATTTTGCGTACAAAAATAAGATATAGTTTTTAGAATATGGAAATAAATTTAATTAGCGACACCATTACTAAGCCTAGCTACGAAATGTTACAGTATATGTTCAACGCTCATGTTGGCGATGATGTATACAGACAGGATCCGACGGTTATCGAGTTAGAGACCAGAGTGGCTGAGTTTTTTGGTATGGAAGCTGGACTTTTTTTCCCCTCTGGAACTATGGCGAACCAAACCGCTATTAAATTACACACACAACCCGGAGAACAATTAATTGCAGATAAATACGCTCATATTTATCACTATGAAGGCGGTGGAGTTTCTTTTAACAGCGGAGTTTCATGCTGTTTGTTAGATGGAGACCGAGGTATGATAAATGCGGCTCAGGTGGCTGCAGCAATCAATGATCCGGAGTTTTATCACACTCCGTTAACGAGTTTAGTTTGTGTTGAAAATACTACGAATAAAGGTGGTGGAGCCTGTTATGAATTAGAAGATTTAAGAGAAATAAAAAAAGTTTGTGAAGCTAATAATTTGAAGTTTCATCTGGATGGAGCCAGAATTTGGAATGCATTGGTAGCAAAAAGACAAAATCCGAAAGAATTTGGAGCTATTTTCGATACTATTTCGGTTTGTTTATCAAAAGGATTAGGTGCTCCAATAGGCTCTATTTTGCTTGGAACCAAAGTAGATATTCACAGAGCGTTAAGAATCAGGAAGATACTGGGTGGGGGAATGCGTCAGGTTGGTTATTTGGCAGCAGCAGGTTTATATGCGTTGGCACACAATATTGAGCGAATGGCCGAAGATCATAGAAGAGCTAAGGAAATTGCAACAGTTTTAAAAACAAAGTCTTGGGTGGCTGCTATTGAGCCTGTAGAAACTAATATTTTGATTTTTTCATTGGCCGAAGGTTACAGCGATCAGTTGTTGATTGAAAAGTTAAAACAGAAAAATATACTTATAAGTTCATTAGGACACAATAAACTTCGAATTGTTACACATTTGGATTATAAAGAAGTGATGCATACTTATGTAATTGACACGCTTCAGAAGTTCTAAGTAGTTTTCTGTTTCAGGTTTATTTTGTTTCAAGTTTCAGGTTTTGTATCAGTGATTAACTTGAAACTTGAAACTTGAAACAAAAAAAAAATTACTTAAAAAGATTATCCATTCCCGGAATCATTGGCATATCCATTTTTGCAACTGCGTCAAGTTCTTGCTCGTTTATGCTTGTTGCTTTTTCGATAGCTTTATTTAGGGTTACGATTAAATAATCTTCCAGTTGTTCTTTGTCTTCTAACAAAGAATCATCAATAGAAACTGTTTTTATTTTTCGGCTGGCAGTAATAGTAACTTTCAATAATCCGTCAGTGCTTTGTTCATCAATTAAAACAGTATCCAAACGCTTTTTTGTATCTTCAATTTTTTGTTGGGTTTCTTTAAGTTTACCCATCATTCCCATTAAATCCATTTTTTGTTTCTTTTTTAAATTATTTCATACAAAATTAGTATATTGCTATAGGATTACAATAAAATATTTTATGAAAAAATTAATTTTCGTTCTGTTGTGATTATACTATTTTTGCCTTTCTTATTAAAACTAATGCTTAATTAATCAATGCAAAAAGATATAGTAGCTCCAAAAGCAAAAGAAATTCCTAAATCATTAAAAAAACATAAAGAAACCCGAATCGATAATTATTTTTGGCTTAACGATCGTGAGAATCCTGAAGTTATTGATTATCTCAACAAGGAAAATGATTACTATGAGAAGATGACTGAGCATACCAATGCGCTACAAGACTCTTTGTACGAGGAAATGAAAGCCAGAATTAAAGAAGATGATTCGTCTGTCCCTTATTTTTATAATGGATATTTTTATATCACACGTTTTGAAACCGGGCAGGATTATCCTATTTTTTCCAGAAAAAAAGGAAGTCTTTCAGCAGATGAGGAAATCATGTTTGATTGCAATGAAATGGCAAAAGGGCATGCTTACTTTAAATTAGGTGGTCTGAGCATAAGTCCTGATAATAAATTTGCGAGTTTTGGAACTGATGTTGTAGGAAGGAGAATTTATACCATTCAGGTTAAAAATTTGGAAACAGGAGAAATTTTAGCTGATAAAATCGAAAATGCAACCGGAGGATCAGTTTGGGCAAATGACAATAAGACCATTTTTTATGTCAGACAAGATGAGGTTACATTACGTTCTGATAAAGTATTCAGACATAAATTAAATACAGATTCAACAGCAGACGTTTTAGTTTTTAATGAAACAGACGATACGTTTAATGTTTCAATTAGTAAAGAAAAATCAAGGAAATATATTGTCATCGGTTCAGGAAGTACTTTGACAACAGAGTACAGAATTCTGAATTCGGACAATCCGGATGGTGAATTTGAAGTATTTCAGACAAGAGTTCGTGGTTTAGAATATAGTATTTCACACTACGATGATTCGTTTTATATTTTGACGAATAAGGACAAGGCAACAAACTTCAAGTTGATGAAAACACCGGAAAACAGAACAGAGAAAAAATTCTGGAAAGATCTGATTCCGCATCGTGAAGATGTTTTACTGGAAGATATTGAAATCTTCAAAAATTATTTAGTTATTGAAGAGCGTTCAAACGGTCTGAATCATATCAGAATTATGTCCTGGAGTGGTGAGGAAGATTATTATTTGCCTTTTGGAAGCGAAACTTATAATGCCTATACCACAACAAATATTGATTTTGATACCGATATATTGCGTTACAGTTATCAGTCGCTGGCAACGCCGTCTTCTGTAATTGATTTTAATATGAAGACTAAAACGAAAGAAATCTTAAAAGAACAGGAGGTTTTAGGAGGCAAATTTGATAAAGAGAATTATATTGAAGAGCGTATATGGGCTACAGCAAGAGATGGGGTAAAAGTGCCTGTTTCTATGGTTTACAGAAAAGGACTGGAGAAAAACGGAAAAAATCCTTTACTGCTTTATGCTTACGGATCTTATGGAATTACGATGGATACGTATTTTTCGTCTACGAGGCTTTCGCTTTTAGACCGCGGTTTTGTGTATGCGATTGCCCATATTAGGGGAGGTGAGGACTTAGGAAGACAATGGTATGAAGACGGAAAACTGTTAAAAAAGAAAAATACCTTTACAGATTTCATCGATTGCTCTAAATTTGTAATAAACGAGAAATATACTTCTGAAGATCATTTGTATGCAGAAGGAGGATCAGCCGGCGGACTTTTGATGGGAGTGATTGTAAATGAAGCTCCTCAGTTGTACAATGGTATTATAGCTCAGGTTCCGTTTGTAGATGTTGTGACAACAATGCTGGATGACAGTATACCTCTGACAACAGGAGAATATGATGAGTGGGGAAACCCAAACAATAAAAAATATTATGATTATATGTTATCGTATTCACCTTATGATAATATAAAAGAACAAAAATATCCTAACATGTATGTCTCAACAGGATTGCACGATTCGCAGGTGCAATATTGGGAGCCTGCAAAATGGGTGGCCAAACTTAGAAGTTTAAAAACAAATGATTCTTTATTGTTTTTGAATACTAACATGGATGCTGGTCATGGTGGGGCTTCGGGACGTTTTCAGGCTTTAAAAGACTTAGCGAAGGAATTTAGTTTTTTATTAGATTTAGAGAAAATTAAAAGCTAATTAGAAATTTTTTGTTAAATTTGCAACGTATCAGGGTAATTTAAAAATACCTTCGATTAACTATTTTTTTATGAAAGAAGAAATAAATGCTTATAATAACGTTTTAGAATTAATTGGCAACACACCGCTTATTAAACTAAATAAAGTCACCGAAGGGTTAGAAGGAAATTTCTACGCAAAGGTAGAAGCTTTTAATCCGGGACATTCGTCAAAAGATAGAATAGCATTATATATCCTTGAAGAAGCGGAGAAAAGAGGAATTTTATCTCCAGGTGATACCATAATTGAAACGACGTCAGGTAATACAGGTTTCAGTTTGGCTATGGTAAGTATTATAAAAGGTTACAACTGTATACTGGCAGTAAGTTCAAAATCTTCGAAAGATAAAATTGACATGTTGAGGAGTTTAGGAGCAAAAGTGTATGTTTGTCCGGCTCATGTTTCTGCAGACGACGAAAGATCTTATTATAATGTAGCAAAACGTTTACACGAAGAAACAAAAGGTTCAGTTTATATCAATCAGTATTTTAATCAATTGAATATTGATGCCCACTACAATACTACAGGTCCTGAAATCTGGCAGCAGACAAAAGGAAAAATAACGCATCTTATTGCCTGTAGCGGAACAGGAGGAACGATCTCAGGAACTGCAAAATTCTTAAAAGAACAAAATCCAAATATTAAAATCTTAGGGGTTGATGCTTTTGGATCGGTTTTGAAAAAATACCACGAAACAAGAGAATTTGATACTAAGGAAATTTACCCCTACCGTATTGAAGGTTTAGGTAAAAACTTAATTCCGTCTGCAACTGATTTCGATATTATCGATAAGTTCATGAAAGTTACAGATGAGGAAAGTGCCCATACAGCCAGGGAGATCACCCGTAAAGAAGGTTTGTTTGTAGGTTATACTTCAGGAGCTGTGATGCAGGCTATCAAACAATATGCAGAGGAAGGTGAGTTTACCAAGGACAGTAATATAATTGCTATTTTTCCAGATCATGGTTCACGTTATATGAGTAAAGTATTTAGCGATGACTGGATGAATGAACAAGGATTCTTCGATAGTGTTAATGAAGAAGAAGCTCAAAAAATTGAATTTGTAAAATAATTTATTTTAAATATATAAAAAAAACCTGTTTAGAAATAAACAGGTTTTTTGTTTTAGTTTGCCACTATACTAAAATGATTTTGTTTTTGACAGCGTATAAAACCAATCCAATTCGGGTTTTGATTTCCAGTTTGTCAAATAAACATTCCCGGTATCCGTCAATTGTTTTTGGACTTAAACACATTTCTGAAGCAATCTCTTTATATGTTTTTTCGCTGCAGGCATGTTTTATAAAAGTGATTTCTCTTTCTTTTAAATTAATTTTTTTAGAATCATCATTAGCTTTTTTGACCAACATTCCGGAAACTAATTCTGTAAAATAAAACCCTTTTTCAATTACAGAAATAATGGCATCTTTAAAAATTTCGGGCGAAGTATCTTTTAGTAAATAACCTTTTGCTCCGTTAGTTATCATTTTGATAATGATCTCTTCGTCATCGTTTACTGAAAGGGCAATTACTTTTAGATCTGGTCTGTTTTCTTTTATCCATTTCATAGTGCTTACACCATCCAATACAGGCATGTTGACATCTAATAGAATCAAATCGATTTCTGCGCTTGTATTTTCTTGTAAATAGGAAATGAATACTTTACCATTTGCAAAATGATTGGTAACCTCGAAATCTTTAAAACTGTTGATTAAAAGCTCTAAGGATTGTGAAAAAAGCTGATGATCATCTACAATAATAATTTTATTTTTAGTGTTAGGTTTCATTGTTTTCGGTTAAGGGATATTCTAAAGTTACGGTAGTTCCTGATGAATCTGATTCCATTATTAAGGCTGCCCCAATTAGTTTGGCTCTTAATTTCATGTTGTTTAAACCCAGTCCGGAATTTAGCTGAGCTGTATCATAGCCAATTCCGAAATCTTTCATTTTTAATCGAAAAAGGGAGTCAGTGGTATTAATATTTACTTCAAATAAGTCACTGTGTGAATGCTTAAGACTGTTGTGCAGCGCTTCCTGAAAAATTCTATAAATAAATAAATCGTGTTCTTTGCTGATCTGAGGTATTTCTCCTGTAAGAGTATAGTTGTACTGGATGCTTTTTAATTTTTTTATACGCTCAAGATCTTGTTTTATGGCTTCGATGAAATTGCTCTGCAGTAAATTATCCTTATTGATTATGCGGGATAAAATTCGTATCTCGTCTAATGATTTGGCTAATATTTCTTTAAGGTCATTCAGTTCATTGACTAAAACAGGCTGACCTGCATTAATATACCTGTTGAGCTGCATGATACCAACAGAAATAATCTGACCTATATTATCGTGAAGTTCTTTGCTGATTTCACTTAAGGTCTGATCCTTAATTTCAATCCTGGTTTTAACCAATTCAGACTGAAAATACATCTCTGATTCCATTTTCTCAACCATGTAATTGTTTTTCTTCTTTAAAAAATAAAAGAATATAACAAGCAGGGTTATTAGTAAAGTTAAAAAAACAATACTTAACGAAATGACTAATAGTTGTATTTCTTTTCGCTCCATAAAAATCCGATAATATAGCAGCTGTGTGCCAATGCATTTAAAATGAACACTACCAGACTAAAAATGGATTCGTCATGTTTAATCAAAATCCAGTTTAAAGCAAGCATAAAGGGCAGAAATGGTACATGAAAAACTAAAATTCCTAATATGTACCAAAAAAAAACCGATTTTTTAAAATTTAATATTTTGTCTGAATTAAAAATTTCTACTAAATACAAGCAGGATAATATCATAATTAAAAGGACTCCAATGGCAAAACTGTAAGTGTATGAATGGTTTAGATCTTCTTTAAAATATAAAGTATTTAGAAAAAATGATACAATAAAAAGTATAAAACTTAATAACCCTACTTTTCGATGATTTGGCTTTGATAAAATACTCCTTATAAGTAATATATAGGCGGAAAAACTGACCAGCATATAAAAATTAAATACATAATAATTTAAGATGCCTGTCCATGCAGTAAAATAATATCCCACTTTTTCTATTACAGCAGAAAACCATATCAAAATTACTAAAAATTTAGCTTTCTTGACAGGAAGTTTATGCCATGAAATCAAACCAATGATTCCTGAAGCCAGAGCTAAGTAGACAGTATAAAATCTTAAAAATTCAAACATGATTTTTCTAATATGTTAGTTTTGGCGGATTACCGATACTTCCATAATTCATTGGTTCAAGACCTGGTATTTCTTCATCTGCGCTTTCACGAACTAAAGCAAGAGGTTGTATATTGTTTGTTGTTGCAGGTATTTTGACTCTTTTTCCTGTAGCTGTTAAAAAAATGGTCGATAAACCTGCTTTTTCAGCATATTTTTTTTCATCAGGATACACACCAAAGTAAAATCGTATTCCGTTTACATTATATCCTTTCTTTTCTCCTTTTGCTTTTGCGTAATCAATATAATTTTCGAGTTCCTCTATAGAAAACCAAACGGCATTTGCATCTTCTTTTTGGATGTATTTCGAAATTATTCTTGCCCGGTATTTCATAAAATTCAAATGTAATTCCTTAGCAAATTTTTTTGTGATTAACTGACTCGGTCTTTCAGATTTCTTTTCCATTTTTTTAATTGTTAATTGGTTATGTTGTTGTTAAATAGTGATTTGTGTAAATCAATGAAGCAAAATTATTTTAAATTCTTACAAAAACAAAGGGGAAATACACCCTTTTTTTGTAGGGTAAATTTATTTAAAAAAATGGGTGCAAAGACGGTTTTGTAAGAAAATAAATAAAATGAATTTTACATCGTTCATTTGGTGCACAAAATGAACAGGTGAAATCTGAAAAACCTGTTAAAAGAGTAAGAGCTAATTATAATACTAAAAATTATGAGTTTATATCATGAAGTTTTTCAAGGAGAATCATTCAGCGAAGACAATTATTTTGAAGCTGTAAGATATGTTTTAGGGCCTGAATATTCAAATTTGAGCGAAAACGAATTAGAGGATGTTCTATTATCAAAAGTAGATCAAATGACTGAAAGTGAGGCAGAAGGGTTTTGGTCAAGTTTAGGAAATGTGGCAAGTAATATTGGTTCCGGAGTTTTGCGTGGTGTTTCTGCAGTGGCTCCAATAGTAGGCACTGCTGTCGGAACTTATTTTGGTGCTCCGCAAATTGGTGGTGCAGTAGGAGGTTTAGTAAGTAATCTGGCAGGAGCGGGAAGCGCTGCATTAGACAATAGCCGCCAGCCGCAACGAAGACCTGTATCGCCACAGCCACAGCGCAGACCGGCTAATAATACACCCAGACGCAGACCGGCACCTTCACCAGTAAGTCAGGCCTGGAATAGTGCTACCCGATATGTGGCAGATGCGGGCAGGGCAGCACTTCCTGCAATTCAGCAATATGTACAGGATAATCCGGTGCAGTTACGCCCTCAGGCAGCACAGGATATCAATAGAATACAGGGATTGTACAATCAATTAGGAGGTGTAATTAATAACCCACAATTTCAGGCAGGTCAGGCACAACAAAGTTTAGGAACTGCAAGTCCGGGGTCTCCTATCGAAAGCCATTCATTTGCCGAATTGATAGAAAGTGTGAACTATCTGACTGAAAACATTCTGTATGAATATTATAACGGTGGATTGATCCCAACAGAGGATTACTATGTAGATCAATATGGTCAGTTTGTGGGTACAAATACTCCTAACAGAATTAATAGACTTGAAAACTCTATTGCTAGTTTATAAAATTTAAAAAAATTATACAATGGATGCTTATTTGGAATATTTGAAAGAACATAATCCTGAAATGGCTAAATATTTTGAGATTATGCAGCCCATGATGGAAAAAAAAGAACCGGAAGAAGAAAAAGAAATTCCAAAAATTGATTTAGAACTTGAAGAAAAAATCAGGAAAATAAAAAAGATAAATCATAAACTTTTTACCATTATAGAAGGGTTAAAATTTCAGTTGGAATTCGAATTAAATCAAAACGATGATTTAGCAAAAGCCATTGGTGCCTGTTCAGAATGTTTTGGCGAAAATAGTGATTGTTCTGAATGTTTTGGCACAGGAAAGCCGGGCAATAATATTCCAGATTTTATTCTTTTTAATAGATATATCCAGCCTGCAATCCAAAAATATAACAAACATTATTTCAATAAAAATTAACCATTAATATTTAAAATTATGAATTATTTCGAAAGTTATTTAGATGAAGATTTATTAAATGAAGACTATTACAACGAAGATCTTTTAGGTGAAGATTTGTTAGAAAGTTATGACGAAAGCTTTGATGAAGCGGCTAAAAGAAGAAGACCTTCTATAAAAGGAATTAGACCAAATGTAAGTTCGGCTGTAAAACAAAGATCTAATTTCGGGAAAGCTTTAAGCGGAAGAGCAAATGATTATGCAACCAAAAGCGAATTGAAAAAATCTTTGGATGCGATTTCAAGTCAGGTAAATGAGTTGAAAAAAACATCATTGGCAACTAATAAAACCTTGGTTGCATTAGATCAGAAGCATACAGAACTGGCAAAAATTGATGCCCGTAAAGGCGAAAACCAAACCAAGGTTTTAAAGAATATGCAAATGATGAGTATGATGGGGTCTTTGCTTAACCAGCCGAAACTGAATATGGAAAACTTACAGGTAACATCTGTTGGAGAAGGAATAAATGCAGTTCATACTGTGACATCAAAAGATGGTAAAAATCCAATAGAAGTTGACCAGACGATGTCTTTATTGTTGCCTATGATGACTACGATGGGTGATTCTGGTTCCGGAAAATCAGATAACATGAATATGATGCTGCCTATGATATTACTGATTAATGAGCAAAATAAGGATAAGAAGTCAGATTCAAATACAATGCTTCCTATTGTCATGATGATGATGATGAATAAGTAAATCTATAAAAGGGCGATTGATACGCAATTGCCCTTTTGTTTATTAACCTTTAAAATAAAAAAGATGAATCCATTTAATTTATTAATCAGCTATGTGATAGCAAATAGCAGAGCGAGCTTTTATAATGTTCAGGGAAATCAGGAAATAACGAATACAGCGCTTTTGACTGGTATGATTTCAGAAAATCCAATACTCAGCTATTTGATTATCGAAAATAAAGCCAGAAGTGAGGGTGATAAATTTACAGGTAAAAAGGTTGCTGTTAAAGAAATAGGAAACAATGTTGCAAGAAAGGATTCTGAAACGTCTTCTCTCAAAACAGGAAATAGTGAGACTTCAAATGTATTAACATTAGAGGGTATTAAAAATGAAGATGCTACGAATGATGTAGAATTGAAATCTTAAAACATAATTGATGGATCCAAGACTTAAAGTTATATTATATGGTAATCCTGACGAAGAATTATCATTACTGATGCGTTTAGAAAAGGAAAAAGAGTATCCTGATCACTGTAAAATCATTTCAGAATTTGGAAGTATTGTAAGTATTAGGACCCAACGTCGTTTTTTATGTCCTATTTATAACAGTAAAAAAGTAAAAAGCCTCAAAGCGCCTAGTGTTATTCCTGTTAATGACGATATTGAACTTAATCCGGAGGTACAGATTTTGGATAAGAAAAATGAGGTTTTAAGCGATACAGTTTCAAAAGTGGTGTTTGGAATTATTGATTTTGGTTTTGATTTTACTCATCCTGATTTTATTAACAATGGCAAGACACGTTTTGAAAAAATATGGGTGCAGTCTGATCGATATGATGGCAATGAATTTGGATACGGAAGAATAATTAATCAGGCACAAATCAATGAAGCTTTGGCAGACGAGTTTCCGTTTAAGAAGCTGGGATATCATCCGGGGAAATCTGATTTGTTTGGTAGCGGAACTCACGGAACCCATGTGCTTGGAATTGCCTGTGGGAATGGTGCAGTCGCTCCCAAAAGCTTTGCTCCGAACGCTTCTATCATAGCAGTTGATATGGGGACTAATTATGTAAACGGATCCAATTTATCGCTTGGAGATTCGGTAAAAGGATGTGACGGGTTGTATTTTATTGTTAAACAAGCGGTTGAGCGGCCATTGGTAATAAACATGAGTCTGGGAGGTCATGGAGATGCACACATGGGACTAACCTTGTTTGAACAAGTTATAGATTATATTGTGACTAATAGAAAAGGAACGGCAATAGTACAAAGTACAGGGAATTATCATCAGGCAAATGCGCATACATACGGTGATATTAAACAGAATCAGAAAATTAAAATTCCGTGGATGTTTAAAAAACATGACCGGACTCCAAATGAAATGGAAATCTGGTATCATGGCGAGGATGTTCTGAGTGTGAACATTTATGATGATGATCAAAAAATATTATTATCGTCAACACCTTTTAAAGATGAATTGATTATAAAAGGAAAAGAGGAGATTGGTATTTGCCTGCACAGATGCAAAGAACCCAATACAGGAAAAAACCAAATAAATATTTTAGTTAATGGAAGGCTGAATTCTAAATTCTGGACAGTTGAACTAATTGGAAAAACCGTTAAAAATGGACGATACCATTGTTATATTGAACGGGATGACGGAGGACAATCGATTTTTTTGCCTGCAGTTGCCAACAAGACACACACAACTAATTCCATTTGTAATTCAAAATACAGTATTGTAGTTGGGGCGTATAATCAAAATGATGATGCAAAAACAATTTTGGCTTTTAGTAGTTCAGGACCAACAGCCGATGGGCGTATGAAGCCAGAACTTGTGGCACCGGGTTTTAAAATAAAATCATCCTGTTCTTCATCAGGCAGGGAAAACAGGGCGTCAAATAAGCTGACTTCTAAAAGTGGAAGTAGTATGGCGGCGCCTTATGTGGCGTCTTTAGTAATGAAAATATTAGAGAAAGAGCCTGATTTAGATATTATTTCGATCAGAAGAAAACTTTTTAAAGCCTGTGACGCAGCTTCATTTAACGGGAATAATTTAGAGATTTTTAGAGCCGGACACGGTTACATCAATCCGGATAAATTAGTGTAAGGCAAGTAAAATAAAAAACTCCGGATCAATCCGGAGTTTTTGTTATTATTTTTTTGCTAAAAGCTCAATGATTTTCGCTCTCAATTCTGGTCCTCTTAAATCCTGCGCAACAACTTTTCCTGACGAATCAAGTATAAAGGTTGCAGGGATAGATTCTACATTATATTGTTTTGCAATTGGTTCTTCCCAATATTTTAAGTTGGAAACATGTGTCCAGCTAAGATTGTCTTTTGCTATGGCTTCTTTCCAGGCCGATGCTTCCTTGTCAAGAGACACTCCAACGATATTCAATCCTTTCGAATGAAATTCTTTGTAGATTGCCACAACATTCGGATTTTCTTTTCGGCATGGTCCACACCATGACGCCCAGAAGTCTACAATTGTTACTTTTCCTAAACTTTCTTTAAGCGATATTACTTTGCCTTCAGGGTTAGGAGCTGAAAAATCTGCTCTTCATTTAGGACTTCCAACCGGAGCTGCTCCTGCACCTACTGCAGGCAATTTCATCTGGCCGATTTTTTCTTTAATGCTTTTTCCAGGTTTTGTATTTTTCAAAGACTCATCCAAAGAGTTGTATAAAGCTTCTGTTTTTTTGAAATCAGCAGATGGATCATTGATTAAACTTTGGATAATTAAAGCAGAAATGAATGATTTAGGGTGTGTTTCAGCATAAGCTGTATATTTCTTTTTAGATTCTGCCTGAACTTCAGTTTGGATAACTGTGTATTCTTTCATTAAACTATTGATAACTGCTGTGTCTTGTTTTTGTTGAGCAGCTTGCATAGTCTGAGTGTTTTTTTTCTGGAAATCCATTAATTTTTTCTGAACTTTTACAAGATCTTCGTTGAATTTAACGTATTCATCATTGCTGTAAGTTCCTGCAATTTTAGATTTGTGGATACTGTCTTTATCTACTTCGATTTTAATTTCACCAGTTTCTAAGATAAATGGAACCTGACCTTGTACGTCCTGAACAAGTAAAATATGAAAAGCAGGTTCAGTAACTTTTCCTTTTATTTCAAATTTTCCGTTTTCAACTTTTACAGTATCTAGAGCTACCGGAGCCATTGTTACAGGGTCTTGCCCCTGAAGGATAATTGTTTTTCCATTAGCAATACCTTTTGCAGTTCCGGTAATAAGGTATTCACCGTCTTTAACCTTGCTGCATGAAATTATCGCTAAAGAAGCTGTAAGTAAAAAAAATACTTTTTTCATTATAAAAAATTAATTAGTTAATTGATTTGCGCAACAAAAGTATTTAAAAATATAAAACATCAACTATTTTGCAGCCTAAAATTTTGTTATAGTTTTTTTTAGCTCAAAAGGCTTGTATGTAAGGCTTTATCGTTTTTTAAGTACTGATAAAACAAATTATTGTGTCGTTATTCAGAATCAGATTAAACAATTTGGTGTTTTATAGGTATAAAAAAAGCATCCTGGTGTCAGAATGCTTTAAAAAATATGTATAATGTAATTTTATTCCTGATTTGTTTTCTTTCTCCAGGTAAAAGAGTTTAAAATATGTCTTTTTGCAAATCTTGCAGGAGAATCTGCATTTACCATTTTCACGTAAGTTGCTTTTGGAACACTTATGTATTCGTAAACGCTTCCGTTAGAAAAATCAATAATTAAACGACCTTCAACAAATTTATAATCTGTGATAGAACAAGTTGAAATTGTTTCTGTGTACTCAGGTAAATTAAGTTTGATTGTATCAGGGTGAATACTTACTAAAAAGTGGTAAGCTTCAATAATTGTTTTACTTTTTTCTTCAGCAGCTTTAAGACCAGCGTCATCTCCTACGAATTTATCAGGATGAGATTCTTTCATCGCATTACGATAAATTGTTTTTAAATCTTTTAATTCTGCAGTTTTCTCTACGTTTAGTAACTTACGGTATTCAACTATTTTTTTCATAAATAAAAGGTAACTACTTGTCTATTAGTTTGAAATCGATATTAATTAGTTCAAATCGATAAATTTTTTGCAAAGGTACACTTTTTTTTAACTTTTCAGTTTTGATCGAAAAAATATTCCTTATGAATTATAAATAACTTTATTAAACGCAAATAATAAAAACTCATAATTCATAATAAAAGTTGTTTTATTCCGGCTTATGATTCGCTTTATCGAAGTTTCTTGATTTTTTAGGATATTTATCGTAGCTGATGTCGCTTGGATTTTCAATAACAGATTTTATCGTAATCCAATCTCCAACCTCAAATTTGGCTTGAACCATTTTATAGTCTAAAAGATATTCTCCACAGAAGTAATTATTATTTTCATCTTTTTCGATAATACCCGTAAAAACTCCTTTTTGCGGCATTTTTTGTTGTGAATCTTTAGACATGATTTTTTATTTTGAAATTAAGAGGCAAAGGTAAGCAATTAATGTTTTAGGGAGTTCAGTGCAATCTGAGTATATTTGCACATGCAGAAAAATTTTAAGCCACACCCTAATTCTTTTAAAAATACGTTTTGTGCTTTTAACGAAGTTCTTCCAGATTCAATTAAAGGATTAAAAAAACAATTTGAAAGCAAAGCTGGAAGTACGTATTATTATACAGAAGAAGGAATGTACCGGGTTTCGAATCATTGGGGTAGATTAGCCAATAGTAAATGGCGCTTAATTGCCCGTAATCCTGAAACTGAATCGAAGACTAAAATTGGTTTTGCAAAGTGGGAAGAGTTTTATCCAGACAATGCCGAAGAAAAACTGTATTATATAAAAGCTGATTTCGAAAATAATTTGGCCAATTATGAGCACAAAAATAATCCCGAATATGACGGAAAAGCAATTTTAAGAACGAGTTTTGAAACAGCAAAAAGATTAAAACAGATTAGAAACCTGCAGCAGCTTACCAATTGGGCAAAACATTTTGATTATGACCATATTGATGATTTGAGAAAACAAATCATCAGCGAATTGATTTTTACTGAAAAAACGTTAGAACAAATTAAAAGAGAAGTGTAATGGGACGTAATAACGAAAAGAACATTAAAAAACACAATGATAAATTGCATAAAGCACAAGCGAAAGCCAAACAAGCTGAAATTGCCCGTAAAGAAAAATTAAAAGAAATCGTGAAGAAATTCAACGAAAGTAAAAACGAAGAGTAAATAATAGTTTCAGGTTTTAGGTTTCATGTTCCAAGTTATCGTTGCGAACGTGAAACCTAAAACCTGAAACGTGAAACGTGAAACAAAACAACTAATGGATAGTAAATTCGAAACCCTAAAAGCAAACGTGCAGGAAATCATTGATTTGATTGCAGCTAAAAACGACAGAGAAGCAAATAACAAATTATTAGAAGTAAGCGAAACACTTGACGAAATGATTGATTTTGCTGAAGAAGATGAAGAAGTTCGCGAAATAACTCGTTATCAGGTTTTACTAAATCAGCTTCATGTTAAAATTAATGGAGAAGAACCTGTTGATGGAGAATAAAAAATGCTTCTGTGATACAGGACTGCTTTTTGAAAATTGTTGTGGTTTATATTTAAGCGGTAATCAAAAAGCGCCTTCCGCATTAGCTTTAATGCGTTCCAGATATGCTGCGTATGCGACTCATAATGCAGATTATTTAATGGAAACCACTTATGTTTCAGAACGAAAATATTATTCGAAAACTGAAATTTTAAGATGGGCAGTTTCTAATAAATGGCAGAAACTAGAAATTTTGAGTTTTTCTGAAAACACAGTCGAATTCAAAGCTTTCTTTTTAGATTCTGATAATAAACCACAAGTTCATTACGAATTTTCTACTTTTAAATTCGAAAAAGGAGCTTGGTATTATTTGGATGGAAAGTTTGAATAATTATTATATCTAACACTGTTAGTTCTGATATTTGGTTAGATATTTTAACTAAAAATTAATAAAAGATTCGTTTTTCATAATTCTAAAAAAACGTAATTTTAAAAATTATGAAAAACGAATTTAAAAAAGGCTTTTATTTTAAGACTTACGAAGCTCCTTTTCAGTCTCCGTTTGACAAACTTTTTACGATTTTTAAAGAGTTAATCACCCATACTTCAGGTGATTTTGACGAAGCAATTAGCTGGCTTCGGGAGCTGGACAAAGAGTACAAACTTACCGACGAAAATTACACGATCGATGATTTTATCGAAGACCTGAAGAAAAAGGGGTACATAAAAGATGAAGTAAAAGGCGATGGAAGTTCTGGTTTTGGCATTACGGCAAAAACCGAAAGAGCAATCAGACAACAAGCTTTAGATCAGATTTTCGGAAACCTGAAAAAATCTGGTACTGGAAACCATAAAACAAAACATGCCGGAAATGGCGATGAACATACCGGAGAATTCCGTGAATTTAATTTTGGCGATAGCTTAGAAAGAATTTCCTTAACCGAAAGTCTTCGAAATGCTCAAGTTAATAACGGTGTCGAAAGTTTTATGCTGACCGAAAATGATTTGGTAGTAGAAGATGCTCAATACAAAGCACAAATGAGTACCGTTCTGATGATTGATATTAGTCACAGTATGATTTTGTACGGAGAAGACCGAATTACGCCTGCTAAAAAAGTAGCCATGGCTTTGGCGGAATTAATCACAACAAGATACCCTAAAGATACATTGGATATATTGGTTTTTGGAAACGATGCCTGGACAATTCCAATCAAAGATTTACCTTATTTACAAGTTGGACCGTATCATACCAATACAGTTGCGGGTTTGCAATTGGCGATGGATATTCTTCGCAGAAAGCGTAATACCAACAAACAGATTTTCATGATTACCGACGGAAAGCCAAGCTGTGTTCGCGAACGTGATGGTTCTTATTATATGAATAGTAACGGTTTGGATGAATACATTGTCGATAAATGTTACACTCAGGCGCAGCAGGCAAGAAAACTCCACATTCCAATTACGACTTTTATGATTGCCCGAGATCCGTATTTACAGCGTTTTGTGAATCAGTTTACAGAAGCCAATCAGGGAAAAGCATTTTATACCGGACTAAAAGGTTTGGGTGAAATGATTTTTGAGGATTATGAAGCGAATAGGAAAAAAAGAATTAAATAAAGATTCTAAGTCGCTAAGATTATGAGGGACTAAGGTTTCTTATAATAATTGATAAAACCAACACATATCGTAGAGAAGTACCGCATTGTGCCTACGTAAATAGGAATAAATACATTGAATTTTTAAATCATTTAATCTTTCAATTTTTAAATATAAAACATGGAAATAAATATTATAAAGACATTGGGTCAATTAAAAGCCACTGGATATAAAAGTAGAAGCATAAAAGAGGAACTGCGCAATAATCTTCGTGAAAAAATCAAATCGGGAAAACCTGTTTTTGAAGGCGTTCACGGATTTGAAAACACGGTAATTCCAGAGTTAGAACGTGCGATTTTATCTCGTCACAACATTAACTTATTAGGACTTCGCGGACAGGCGAAAACACGTTTGGCGCGTAAAATGGTTGAATTATTAGACGAATATATTCCGTTTGTGGAAGGTTCTGAAATCAATGATGATCCGTTAAATCCTATTTCTCGTTTTGCTAAAGATTTAATTACAGAAAAAGGAGATGAAACCCCAATTTCCTGGTTGCATAGAAGCGATCGTTTCTTTGAAAAACTGGCAACGCCAGACGTAACCGTTGCCGATTTGATTGGAGATGTTGACCCAATAAAGGCAGCGAACTTGAAATTGTCTTATGCAGACGACCGAGTAATTCATTTCGGAATGATTCCGAGAGCGAATCGCTGTATTTTTGTGATAAACGAATTACCCGATTTACAAGCAAGAATTCAGGTAGCCTTATTCAATATTTTGCAGGAAGGGGATATTCAGATTAGAGGTTTCAAATTGAGAATGCCTTTAGATATGCAATTTGTTTTTACGGCAAATCCAGAAGATTACACCAATAGAGGAAGTATTGTAACGCCTTTAAAAGACAGAATTGGTTCTCAGATCCTGACGCATTATCCAGAAAGTATTGAGATTGCGAGAATAATTACAGAGCAGGAATCTAAATTAGACCAAAATCAGACCGATGTGGTTTATGTTCCGGGTTTAGCGAGAGATATTTTGGAGCAAATTAGTTTTGAAGCCCGTGAAAGTGAATACATTGATAACAAAAGCGGTGTAAGCGCCAGAATGAGCATTACGGCTTTTGAAAACTTAATTAGTACAGCCGAACGTCGTGCTTTGATTTCTGGGGTTGATAACACTTCGTTACGTTTGTCTGATTTTATCGGGATTATTCCGGCCATTACAGGAAAAGTAGAATTGGTTTACGAAGGAGAGCAGGAGGGAGCAGATGTTGTGGCTGAAAGTCTTATTGGTTCTGCCATTCGAACATTGTTTCCTCAGTATTTTCCAAAAATCGAAAAATTAGAAAGACCAGACGAAAAAACTCCCTATTCTGATGTTGTAGAATGGTTTTTTGCAGAAAGTGGCTTCGAATTATTAGACGATGCTTCAGACGCAGCATACAAAAGTATTTTAGACGAAGTAACTCCGCTAGATGAATTATTAAAAAAATACCAGCCTCAATTGGTAAAAGAAGATGTATATTTTATGAAAGAATTCATTCTTTGGGGCTTGGTTGAATATAAAAAGCTAAGCAAAGACCGTTTTGCAACCGGACACCAGTTTAAAGATATGTACGGAAGTTATATCAGTAAGTTATAATTTCGTCCTGATTTTATCTAACCTGACAGGTTTTCTGCTTGTCGGGTTTTTCATTCTTTTAATAAAGCTTTTCTCCTTATTTTTGCAAATTACACATTTATATAATGAAATTACTCATAGTCGAAGACGAACCAAATCTACTTTCTATTTTACGCAAAGGATTCGCTGAAAACAATAATGATGTCAGCGTGGCTCTTGATGGTAAAACGGCACTGGAAATGATTCATAATTATACTTTTGATGTAGTCATTTTGGATGTAATGTTACCCGATATTAACGGAATTGAAATCTGCAGAAGACTGCGTGCCGCCAAAAATTTCGTTCCGATTCTGCTATTAACCGCTCTTGGAACTTCAGAAAATATCGTAACAGGACTCAACGCAGGTGCTGATGATTATCTGGTAAAACCATTTAAATTCGGTGAACTCGATGCAAGGGTAAATGCTTTAAACCGAAGAGCCAATCAGGAGACAGAAAAAGTCGATACGATCGTCATTGGCGACCTCGAAATAAACGGTAAAGCCAAAACGGTAAAACGGGACGGAGAATCAATTATTTTGACAGCCAAAGAGTTTAAATTATTGTATTATTTAGCCAGAAATACAGGCAGAATTGTTTCAAGAGATCAGATTCTGGACAACGTCTGGGACATCAATTTTGACATGAACACCAATGTTGTGGATGTTTATATCACGTATTTAAGAAAAAAAATAGACAAACCTTATAAAACCAAACTTATTCACACCATGAAAGGTTTAGGTTACGTTATACAGCCATAAAATGGATATCAGAAAAAGGATTACTTTTACTTATGTAGCACTTTCTACCTTCAGTACTTTGTTATTGAGTGTTATAGTATTCGTTTTATTTAGGGAAAACAATCGTTATCATTTCCTGAAAAGGCTTGATGACAGATCAAAAATTGTGGCTTCTATCCATTTTCAGCACGATCCTGAAAAAATAAAATATTATAGTAATTTAAAGAAAAACGGACTCGAAGAACTTATAGAAGAGGAAGAATATGTTCTTAAAATAAATAGCGCCAATAGTTTTGACTACAACACAAAGCTGAATCTCCCGAACGAATTTTATTCTAATATTCTCCAGACCGGGAAAGACTATTTTGAAATTAACAGTAAATATTATCTGGGTCAGGTTTTTACAGAAAGAAACCAAAAATACATTGTAATCGTTGGAGCACGTGACCGAAGAGGAAAAACGACAACGGTTTATATTGTAAAAATATTAGTTTTTGGCGGAATCGGATTTATATTTTTGGCTTTCATATTAGGCCGGTTTTTAGCAAAACGTGTCATTAATCCTGTAGCCAGAATTACCAAAGAAGTAAACAGAATCAGTGCTTCAAACCTTCATAACAGATTACCGGAAGTTAAAAATTCAGATGAAATTTCAGATCTGACAGCAACTTTTAATGATATGCTCGACCGACTCGAAACCTCTTTTGAAATACAGGCGAACTTTATCAATAACGCTTCACATGAATTAAAAACACCTATTACAACCATAATTGCCGAGGCTGAAATTATGCTTTTGAAAGAGCGTGAGAAAGAAGAATATGTACAGTCTTTAGAAAATATATACAGTCAGGCATCAAAATTAGGAAACTTAACCGAAAGTTTGCTTAAACTAACCCAAACGGGTTATGATGGCAATAAGCAGGTTTTGGATATTGCCCGAATCGATGAATTATTGCTGGAAGTAAAATCAGATCTGGATAAAATTTATCCGGACAACCGTGTCAGTATCAAACTTAATTTTGCTCCGGAAGACTCTAATCTGCTGCTAATTGCGTGTAATAAACCACTTTTGGAACTGGCAATCAACAATATTATAACCAATGGTGTAAAGTATTCAGATAATAATGAAGTTTTTGTAACGCTCTCTGCAAATAATGAGTCAATTAAAATTTCGATAAACGATATAGGAATAGGGATTCCGCCAGAAGATATTCCGCATTTATATGAGCCTTTCTTCAGAGGAAAAATTGCGGCTAAATATATCGGTTACGGTTTAGGGCTTCCACTGGCTTCTAAGATCATTCGTATGCACGATGGAGAAATACAAGTACAGTCGGAACAAAACAAAGGAACAATTGTAACTATCATTTTCAAAAAATCTAATCTTAAAAAGAGTAATATTAAAAATTCTAATGTTGAATCTTAGAAAATTCTAATTTAAGATTAAGACCCTTCTAATTATCAAGGAGTTATTTTGTCTGTATAAACTAAAAGATTATGCACATGAAAAATTTCCTGATTCCTACGACTTTAAAAGATGATACGATTTCTGCTGTAAAATCGGCAATAAGCCAGGCAAAAAAATCAGATTGTGAGATTGTTTTGATGATGGTTTCTGAGACACCAGACTCTTTTTCATCATCTAATTTTTTACGCGAAATGCGAGCCGGCCTTACTAAAAGCCAGGAAGAAGTTTTAGAAACCTGCAGGTATATGATTGATTATACCAAAAACTGCAAAATTAGAATTCACAACCAATACGGGCTTTCATTACCTGTTTTTAGAAGGATTGTAGAAACTTTTTCGGTAAAATTAATTATTCTGCCGCACTCGTACAAACAGGAAACCAAGCGTATTCATCAATATTTGGTTCAATTGGCGGGCAATCAAAAATGTCCGATTCTGCATTTGGGCAACGAACAATTCAAAGAAGATTTTACGAAAGCACTTTATATTGAAAACAGTAGTGCCAATATGCACATAAAAGATGTTCAGCAATTTCTAAATGAAAACTTCTCGTATGAAATTGTAAGCAAAACTTCAAAAACGGATGATAATTACGAAAATATAACTCCTTTGTCTGAAGCAATTTCTAAATACGGCATCGACTTATTGGTAGAAACCCGTAAAGGAGAGAAAATCAAATTCAAAAAAATAAAAAAACAGAATATTAATGAGAAACTGGGTCTTCCGGTACTCTCATTGTACGAAGAGCTGGTTTAGATTAGTCCTTAGTAATTAGTCCTTAGTAATTAGTAATTAGTTTACGTTGCTTTATAAGGCCTGCTATTAGGATTTAAGTTTTACTAAGTTTTTCGCTGAATCTAATTTTTTCAAAAGAAAGGATAAAAATATTATTCTATTTAACAAACTAAGAACTCATCACAAGTTACTAAGGACTAGCCAAATAATATTAATTTAAAACCGAAAATATGTTATTAAAGAAAAGAATACCAATGAAGTACGTTCTCGGGAAAATTAAAGTTGAAATTGTTCTCGTATTAGCTTACACAATATTATTTGAAATTTTTCACCATTATTTCATCAATCTTCCCGTAGATATTCCCATTGCGATACCAACCATGATTGGAACTATTATTTCCTTATTATTGGCTTTTAAGTCCAATCAGGCTTATGACAGATGGTGGGAAGCACGAATTGTGTGGGGAGCTGTGGTAAACGATTCCAGAACATTGATACGTCAGGTTTTGACGTTTTACAAAGACCCGGATTTTTCTGTTGAAGCTAATGAATTCAAAGAGAATTTTGCTAAAAGGCAAATTGCATGGTGTTATAGTTTAGGGCAGGCACTTCGAAATAAAGATGCTATAAAACCACTAACCGGTTTGATGAGTGAAGAGGAAATCAAATACGTCAAAAATCATCAAAACGTACCAAATGCTATTTTAATGCTTCATGCGCGTGATCTCAGAAATGCTAAAAATGAGAAGCGTATTAATATGTATCAGCAGGTTGAAATCGATAATACACTGTCGAGATTATGTGACGAAATGGGTAAATGTGAGCGAATTAAAAACACAATTTTTCCAACCACTTACAGCATGTACATTAGATTGACATTGTGTTTGTTCATTTTATTACTGCCTTTTGGACTCACTAGTGTTTTAAGCTGGTTTGCTATTCCATTGATTACCGCTATCGGAGCTGCATTCTTTTTGATAGAGAGAATGGCGATTCATTTGCAGGATCCTTTTGAAAACAGACCAACAGATACGCCTGTAACAACCATTGCAAATACAATCGAAAAAAATATTAGGCAGATGCTGAATGAATATCAAAGCGAATTTGATATTCTAAAAGAGTTTGATTTAGAAAACGAGCCGAAAAAAGTGGACAGCAACGCTTATTTTGTTTTATAGATTAAAGTTAATTTTGGTATTTTAATTGTTGACCGGACAGTGAGTAGTTGTACTGTCCGGTTTTTTTTCAGGTTTAAAGTAGAATATTATAAAGTTTGCTGTGCAGCCAGTTTACCTAATGTTTGTATGGATTGACGTAATTCATTTGTCCAGGGCAAACCAAAACTCAGACGCATGCAGTTTGAAAACTGATTCTGGAAAGAAAAAATTCGGCCCGGTGCAATACTGATATTGTGTTTCATGGCCAAATGGTAAAATTCGGCAGTATCTATTTTTTTATCCAGTTCTATCCAAAGAAAAAAACCGCCCTGAGGCTGACTTACTTTTGTGCCTTTCGGGAAAGATTCTAAAATCGTGTTGATGTAATTATTGCAGTTTTGATTCAGTATCTGACGAATTTTCCGAAGATGATTTTCATACCGTCCGTTTTTCAGAAAATCACCTACAACCTCATGTGTTATGGTAGGAGAGGAGATGGTGTGGTATAATTTTGTCCGTAAAATTTCTTTTTTAAATTTCCCCGGAATAACCCAGCCAGCACGATAACCCGGTGCCAAAGTTTTAGAAACCGAACTACAGCTCATCACAATACCGCTTTCATCATACGTTTTGCAGTTTGTGGGTCTGGCTGAACCAAAGTATAAATCGCCGTGAATATCATCTTCGATAAGCGGGATATTATGAAATTCCATTAAGCGAACAGTTTCCTCTTTATGTTCATTAGGCATCATACTTCCCGATGGATTACTAAAATTACTCATCAAAACACAAGCTTTTACTTTTTTGGTTGAAATCGCTTTTTTTAAAGCTTCCAGTTCTATTCCGGTTGTCATATTGGTCGGCAATTCCATGACATACAACCCCAAAGATTTGGCCAGTTGTAATATTCCAAAATAGGCCGGACTTTCAGTAACAATGGTATCTCCCGGTTTGGTTACTGCCATTAGGCAATTCGAAATAGCACTTACACAGCCCGGAGTGGTGATGATGTCGTCTTCTGTGAGTGATCCGCCCCAGGCAAAAGACCAGCGGGCAATTTCTTTTCTAAAATTTACATTTCCCTGCATTTCCTCATAACTGGTACCGCTATTAGGAAGCTGACGCATCGCCTGAACCATTCCTTTATTCAGTTTGGCAATCGGAAGAAGTTCATTTGAAGGAAAACCCAGCGAAAGCATCGTAACATTTTTATCAGTCATATTACCGTAAACCAAATCGATTAAATCTTCCCGTTCAATATTTTGAGTGGTCAGAATAGGAGAGCTGGAACTTGGCTCAGGAGCAATTCGGGCAGAGATGTTACTTACATAATATCCCGATTGAGGGCGTGATTCGATTAGCGATCTGCTTTCGACTTCATAGTATGCTTTGCTCACCGTACTCATGCTGTAGCCGGTTTCTGCACATACTTCTCTGATCGAAGGTAATTTGTCTCCAACGTTTAAAAGCCCAGATTTTATTTGCTTTTCAATAAGATCGGCAAACTGTAAATAGAGGTAATTTGGATTTCGCATAAAAAAAACTGTTCTGCTGCAATTTACAAAAACTGTATCTGTATTGCTGTTTTATTTTTAAGAAATTTGCTTCTTCTGATATAACCCTAAAAAAGAAACCCGTGAAAACTACAAAATATTATCTGGCTGCCATTACAGCTTACATAACCTGGGGTTTTTTTAGCCTTGTGCTAAAACCAATACACGAATATGCTTCACTGGATATTTTATTTTATCGTGTCTTTAGCTGTAGTATTTTAATGCTGTTGATTTCGTTTTTATTTATGCGAAAAAAAATAAACGAGACAATTGAAGTTTTCAGAGCTTTACCGCCTTCTAAAAGAAGAAATACAGTTTTACTGAATATTGGCGGAAGCTTTTTTCTAATGCTGAACTGGTTTACTTTTATTTATGTAATGAATCATGTTAGTGTAAAAGCTACTTCTCTGGCTTATTTGGTTTGTCCTATTTTAACCACATTGCTGGCTTATTTTATCCTGCATGAAAAACTGAGCAAAACACAATGGCTGGCAGTTGGTTTAAGTATTTCGGGCTGTTTGTTATTATCGTATGCTGATATTATGGATATGTTTTTTAGTATCATCATTGGATTAACGTACGCTTCTTATCTTGTTAGTCAGCGTGTCAATAAAGGGTTTGACAAATTTATAATACTCACATTTCATATCACTTTAGCAGCTTTGTTGCTAGTGCCATTTTATCCTGCATACAGCGGTCCCATACCTACAGAGTTTACTTTTTATTTTTGTATTGAAACAATTGCCATATTTTTTACAATCATACCATTATTCCTCAACTTATATGCGCTATCCGGAATCAATTCTTCAACTGTTGGAATGTTGCTGAATATCAATCCGATGATTGCATTTGGACTGGCTTGTTTTGTTTATAAAGAAAAAATTACGGCATTGCAGATTTTAGCGTATGTTATTATTTTTATGGCTGTACTGGTTTTTAACTCGCATCATTTATTTGCTATGAAGCATAAAAATGTTCTTTCAGCCAAAAGCTAAAGACCAAAAAAATAAAATTACCCGGAAGGTTTAATTAACTCTCCGGGCTTTTTTTTGAATGATTTTTAAACGCTATTTTTACAGTAAAAAAGTTGTATGTTGTTTCTTATCCTAAGTATTATCTGCAGTGTAACAGTAGGTATAATTTTTAAAATAACCCGTAACTATAATTGCAATCCGGGTCAGATCATCACTTTCAATTATGTATTTGCAATCCTGTTCTGTTATTTTGTTTTCAGTCCTGATCTGACGAAAATTTCAGCAAACGCTCCATGGAATATTTATCTGGCTGTTGGTATTTTGTTACCTGTTGTCTTTTTGTTTCTGGCAGCTTCTATCAGCCACATGGGAATAGTAAAAACAGATGCTGCACAAAGATTATCTCTGTTTATTCCGATACTGGCAGCCTGGTTTATTTTTAAGGAAGAATTCAATACCTATAAAATAATAGGTCTTGCGATTGGTTTTTTGGCACTTTTACTTATTTTAAGAAAACCATCAGAAAATGAACAGAACAAGTGGATATACCCGGCAATTGTTTTAGTAGGGTTTGGTATAATTGATATTCTTTTTAAACAAATTGCAATTTTTAGCAATATTCCATATACGACTTCTTTATTCGTTGTATTTTATATCGCTTTGCTGGTTTCATTGGTTAACGCTGTTTATAATGCTAAAGTAAAAAAAGTAAAGTTTGAGCTTCAGAATATACTTTTCGGAGGATTGGTAGGACTTTTTAATTTCGGAAATATCTTGTTTTATCTAAAAGCGCATAAAGCATTTTCTGAAAACCCATCTACCGTTTTTGCCGGAATGAACATGGGGGTCATTGTTTTGGGAAGTCTCGTTGGGCTGCTTTTTTTTAAAGAAAAATTATCCAAAATCAACTTTTTTGGGATCATTTTAGCTTTAATAGCTATAATTTTCATTTTTTTATCTCAAATTCTTTAAAATTTATTTCAGTATAAATGCTTGTTTTACAAGGGTTTTGTAAATAAGTTTAATTTATTTTAAAATAAACTCTACAAATTCTATAGAATTTATAAAATATATTTATAAATTTGCCTTAACAATGAAAAACTATAATCGAAATATGATGTCTTTCAGATGCAGCTTCACGATGTGCTGCATGTTGAATCATGTCCTGAAATGGCGTTAATAGAGAAAGTACTTGTTAGTTATTTTTTTTTTTTAGCCTTTCATCACCCATGAAAGGCTTTTTTTAGAATTTATTCAAAACCCAGATATGAGATCAAATAAATACACCGATACAATGATGCAGGGCATTCTTATGAAGATTCCTTGTTGTAGTTGCCGTAATGAGTTACCTAAAATGTAAAAACGCTTTTGTAATGTACAAAAGACTTTAAAATATAAAATTTCAAAATCAATTGAATAAAAATCTTAAAACCAAAAAATTATGAGCCTACAAATAATTAAACAGAATCCTTTTCAGTCCATGATTGATCGTTTTAATATCGCAGCAGATATTTTAAACCTGGAAGAATCAATCAGACAGAAATTACAAAAACCTGAAAAACAAATTGTGGTCAATTTTTCAATCACACTTGATAATGGTACAACTAAAAATTTTGAAGGATACCGCGTTATTCATAACACGGCATTAGGACCATCAAAAGGCGGAATCCGTTATGATACGGGTGTAAACCTTGATGAGGTAAAAGCACTGGCAGCGTGGATGACATGGAAATCTGCTGTAACAGGAATTCCGTTTGGAGGAGCAAAAGGCGGAATTATTTGCGACCCAAGAGAACATTCTAAAACAGAATTAGAGAAAATTACCAGAGCTTATACAAAAGCATTAGCCGATATTTTTGGGCCAGAAAAAGACGTTCCTGCACCGGACATGGGAACAGGTCCTGACGAAATGGGCTGGTTAATGGATGAGTTTTCTTTGGTTCACGGCAAGACGATTCATGCTGTGGTAACAGGTAAACATCTACATTCAGGAGGTTCTTTAGGAAGGGTAGAAGCTACAGGAAGAGGAGTTAGTATTATTACACTTCTGGCGCTTCAAAGATTAAAACTGAGACCGGCAAGATCTTCAGTGGCGATTCAGGGATTTGGAAATGTGGGATTGCATTCGGCTTTATTTTTATATGAAAAAGGATTAAAAGTGGTGGCTGTAAGCGATGTTTCAGAAGCTTTCTACAATCCTGAAGGGCTCAATATTCCCGAACTGATTTTGTACTACAACCTGAATAATAAAAGTATCAAAGGATATCCAAATTCGGTAGCCATCAAACATGAGGAATTATTACTTCTTGATGTCGATGTACTAATTCCGGCTGCAAAAGAAGATGTGATTACACAGAAAAATGCGGCTGATATCAAAGCAAAAATTATTGTAGAAGGTGCCAACGGACCGGTTTCTTCTGATGCGGATAAAATATTACATAATAATAATGTTCTGGTAGTTCCCGATATTCTGGCGAATGCAGGCGGAGTAACAGTTTCTTATTTCGAATGGCTTCAAAATTCGCTTTTGGAGTCCTGGAGAATTCACCAGATAAACAAACGCTTAGAAGACATACTTGAAAAAGGTTTCGAAACGGTTTTCAGAATTGCAGATAAACACAAAGTTACACCACGTATTGCAGCCTATATAATTGCTCTGCAAAAAGTGGCAGATACACAATCTCTGAAAGAAGTAAAAATAGAAGCTCCAAAATTTAAACAGAACTAAATATCAGATAATTCTAGAAAAATATTTTCATTGATTGCAATCGTTTGACAATTTTAGATGTGGTCAATTAATGAAAATATCTTTTTCTTTAGTCTTATATTGAATTGAAAATAAGTTTTTTATCGGTCAAAAAAAAGATTTTTAAAAATGGAACATATTAATTTTCTTGCGTTCGCTATGCCTGCGTTTTTCATTTTTTTATTCTTAGAATATAAGTTGATACAGCGCAAAAACAAACCTGAGATTTTTAATTACGAAAGCTCAGTTTCAAATATCAGTATTGGTATTGCAGAAAGGCTGATTAATCTTTTTGTAGCTGCAAGTTTCTATCAGTTGTATTATTTTATTTACAACAATTACAGGCTTTTGGATATCGAGAGCAATGTTTTTGTATGGATTGCTTTAATTCTTGCAACCGATTTTGTCTGGTATTGGTACCACAGACTTGGTCATGAAATTAATTTTTTTTGGGCGGCACATATTGTACATCATCACAGCGAAGAGTTTAATTTTACCGCAGCAGCAAGGATTACCACTTTTCAGGCCGTTATACGTACTGGTTTTTGGTGTATTCTTCCTTTTATAGGTTTCCATCCTTCTATGGTTATTACGATGCTGATTGTTCATGGCGCTTATTCTTTTTTTACCCATACTCAGCTTGTCGGAAAAATAAAATGGCTGGAATATGTTTTTGTAACGCCTTCAATTCATGGGGTACATCATGCTTCTGACGAAAAATATCTGGATAAAAATTACGGAGATATGTTTACGTTTTGGGACCGTATTTTTGGCACTTTTCAGGAGGAGGAAGAGAAACCAAAATACGGTTTAACCCATCCGTTAAAAAGCTATAGTTTTATGTGGCAGCATTTTCATTACTATTTTGAAATTTATGAATTGTGGAGACGTTCCAAGGGGTTTAAGGCCAGATGGAAAGCTGTTTTTGGAAGCCCAGCCGATATGGATCAGGACATTAGACCTATATTAGAAAAACGTTTTCTGCAGGACAAAAGCAATCCGCATCCGAGGCTTCGATTCAGGAATTATCTCTATATTCAGTTAGGAATCTGCACGTTATTTTTAACTGGTTTTACTTATTATTTTGAATTGCTGGATCTTTTTGATAAAGTTTTTGTGCTGTCTTTTATACTCATCACATTAGTAAATTGCGGTGCTTTATTAGAACAGCGAAAGTGGATGTACTATCTGGAATATGGCAGAATATTTATTATAACCACCTATTTTTTATACGAAGAAGATTTAACTACATTTTTCTTTATTCCGCTGGCGATTATGATTTTTGCAGAGCAATTATTTTCGTTGAGCAAACATTATCAAAATGTAGTGCTTCAGCTGGAAACTTTAGAATAATAAAAAATGATATTTTGAAAATTTCTGTTTTGCCAGAATTAATAAATGTTTTAGTATTTTTTAGTTTAAAAATGAGTTAGTTTGAGTTAAGTTTATAGTTAGTTAGAGCAAACAAGCCCGATACTTTGAATATCGGGCTTGTTTATTTTTTATAAAGATAAAATTCGGAGTTTACTTTTTATAAAGTTTAACATGTTTTCCAAATGCCCAGGCAAGGGTAAGGGTAGGGCCGTTATAACCCCATTTAAAGTATCCGTTTGTTCTTTCTTTTTCTACATCAACCCTGATGTTTAAACCGGTATATCCTGCTGTTATACTGAAATTTTTATAGACATTATACAAAACAGATAAATTATAGCTTAACAATTTACCATCAACATCATTGATTTTAATTGCAAAATAATTGATGTTGGCATAAAGACCAACTTTTTTACCCAATACAAATTCTCCCCAAAGCCCTATATCCGGCAATGGAGCCGTAAAATCAAAATTATCTCTGTATTCCAGTTGGGCAGTTGCTCCTTCTAATCTCATACCCACATCTCCAAACAATACGTGAGCCCCGATAAGTACCCCAATTTCGTATTTTGGTTTTGATATAAAGGCATAACCATAAGTAATTCGGGCGATATGATTGTCCATAAATGCAGAAACGGTGGCGTTTACCGGATAAGTATGATCGCCAAACTCAATATCTTTTTCCAGTCTTTTGGTAGAGGTTCTGTTTAGATAAAAATATTCTGCACCTAGTCTTGATCTTCTGGAAATTCGCCATTCAAAAGTACCAGTAAAAGACTCGCTGCTTTTGTTGAAACCGAGATCTTTTTCAAAATCAATCGAATTTCCAAAATCACCATCATTACTTCCTACCTTAACTTCAGTATTATTTACAGGAAAAAAGGCTCCGGCTGTAAATTTGAAACGTCTAGCATGCCAGGGCAGATCTTCCGGGATATTTTGTTCATCTTGTACTGGAGCCAAAGTATCCTTGACTGGTGCTTCGGCAACGACTTGTGCATGTAATGTAATGCAGGTAAATAAAACTATCAACAAACAAAATAATTTTTTCATAAGACTTGTTTTAGATTTAATTGATAAAATTTTAACAATTAAAGTTAGCGAAAAAAACAATCGTTTTTATTTTTATTGTTTTATTTTTTGTTTAATATGGTTTGATTATCAGTGAAATATGTACTTTGTAATTGTTTTTATACCCTGTTGTAATCACCTTTCCAGTGGTTAATGGCCTGTTTGATGTCTTCTCCGGATAAATTTTCAACCAGCGCACGCTGCATTAAAGGCAACAATTCTGCATCTGAAGCAAATCGCAACGCAAAAATCTGATCTTCAGTATATTTATATTCAATGGCTTCGAAAGGGCTTCCGGTAAGCACAAAGTATCGGTATCTAAATTCTGCCTTAATAATTCTGTTCTGTAAAATTAAAGCGTAATGTTGGCGCAGCATATAAGCCAGCCAGAATAAGTATACGAAAATTGCAGTTATAAAACCCCAAACTAGTTTTTCTGCTGAAGTAATGGTAAAATAAACTGATATTCCTAAAAAAACGATTAAAATAGGATAATATACAAAATGATGTGCCGGATAGAACCGGACATGATTTTTATAAGACTGTTTCTTCATGATTGTTTTTTTTAATGTAAAAAAAAGCTACCCTAATAAATAGAATAGCTTTCTAAATAACCTGTATCAATGATTATTTTTTATCTAAATCCTGTTTCAGCTGTTTTGCATGCTGAAGATGTGCCGTCAGTGAAGCAACATTTTTAGATGCCCAGGCTTTAATTTCTTCATCATTTGCATTTTCTGATGCTTTGGTAAATTTATCAATTGCTTTTTCATGACCATCGATCATTTTATCAACGAAATTTTTATCAAAATCAACTCCTGTTTTTTCATTTAGTTTATCGTATTCATCCTGACCTTCTTCAGTAAGTGAAGCGGGTAATGAAAAATTTCGTTTATCAGCAACAGCCTTAACCTCTGCAGCTAGTTTTGTATGTTCATCAACTAGCATTTTACCAAATTTTTTAATTTCTGGATTGGTACTTTTTGTTTGTGCAAGTTTCCCTATTTCGATTTCAGCCAAATTGATTTCTGTAGCGTCAACTAAAAATTCAGAATCATCTTCTTTCGTATCTATACTGTCAAATTTAGCTTCGTTTTGTTCTTCGGCAACTTCTTTTGGATCTTCTTGTTTTGTTTCGTTTTTACAGGAATTTAAACTCAATAATAAAATTCCTGTTCCTAAAATGATTTTGCTTGCTAAAAGTATTTTTTTCATGATTTAAAAGTTTAAAAGTTATAATCATAAAATTATTTAAACATGAGCATGAAATCTTACAGTTTGAATTAATAATGTTATATCATTCAAACTTTTAGCAAATCTCTAATTACTTTCCATTCTTTTAATTTCGAATCAAATGTTTTGCTCGCATTGGCAGGACTGGTAGAAGGCATAGTGATGAACTGATAATCCATATTTTCTAAGGTCACATGTTTTTTAAAAAAAGCAGCAGCCTTCTGACCATTAAATACAATGGTTTTAATATTTGGATGGAGTTTTAAAAATTGTTCAAAATCATTTGTAATTTCATTTTTGATTGCGCTGTCAAGACTTCCGACTCTTTCACAATATTGCAAAACATCCCACAAGGCAATTTTGTTTTTGAGCAAAAGAGCCTTTTTTATCTCATAATCATCAGAGAACTCATCTTCCAGAATTTCAAACATAAAGCGCCAGAAGTTATTTCGTGCATGACCATAATATTGTTGTATTTCGAGTGATTTTGTACCCGGCATAGTTCCTAAAATCAAAATGACGGCTTCAGGTGACGCTATAGGCTTGAAAGAAAAACTTTTCATGGTAAAAGAATAGATTAGAAGTAATTATAAAACAAATCTCAAAAATTATATAACATAAAGCGAGTGTTTTAAACGAATTTTGGAATACAGATTAATCGTATAAATCTGAGTTTTTGTTCAGCCTGTAAAAATAATTTTAAATCACGAAATAAAATGAAATTAGTAACTATACATAAAGATAAGATTAAAAATATATTTGAAGAACTGACGCAAAGTTTTGGAGGAAAAATAATTTTTGATTCAGACGAGTATGCTTTAGAGGTTTCTAATGATTTTGCTAAAGGCACCATTGTAGGATCTTCTTATAGTGATTCGGTTTCCAGCCTTCAGTTTGAAATGACTTTTTCAGAAGACGTAAGGCTCAGTATCGAAAACCCGAATATTTCACCGGTTTATTTTGCTTATTGTTCTAAAGGCAGTTTATCGCACAGTTTTGGAATTACAGGTGTAGAAAGAAAACTAAAAAAATTCCAGACCGCCATTGTTTCTTCAAGACAGGATGAAGAGAATATTTTGTATTTCGAAAAAAACATCAATACAAAACTCACACTCATTGTCGTAGGAACTCAAAACTCAGGTACAGACAATCATGATTCTCTAAATTATAAGGTAAGGGAAACTTTTTTTGAAAAGAATTCAGAATATAACTTTTTCTATGTAGGCTCTTATAATTTAAAAATAGCCGAAAAAATTGAAGAGTTAAGCGCTGTTACAGAGACCGGAATAGTTCGTAATTTATTAAAAGAAGGGATTTTAAAAATTATTCTCGCCATGGAAATCCAGCAGCATTCTGATGATATGAATAATTCTCTGAAAGAAACAAATTGCCTTACCTTAAAGGAAATGGAAGAAATAAAAAAACTTTCAGATCTGATAAAAGAAAATCCGGAAGAGCAGTTTACCATTAAATCTCTAAGTAAAAAATCAGGTTTATCGCCAAACAAACTGCAGGAAGGTTTTAAAATGATTCATGACAGAACGGTAAACGATTTTATCACTCACATGCGAATCTTAAAAGCCGAAATTTTGATTAAAAACAGCGATTTGAATATCTCAGAAATAGTGTATTGCATTGGTTTTACAAGCAGAAGTTATTTTTCTAAAATCTTCAAACAAAAATTCAACTGCAGTCCAAAAGAATATAAATTCAACCAAAACGTACTGGCGATTACCGCATAATTTAAGAACTCTGAGATGCTAAGGTTTATTTTATTGATTATTTAGTTTTTTTTGATAACAGGCTAATTTTAGTTTGAAATCCTTAGTATCTCAGTATTTTTATGATTTTGAGTTGTTCGAATTTAAGAAACTATTGACTTTAAAAGTCACACGTAAGGATTCATCCGGAATCATTGATGATTTACATTTTTCAGTTTTATAAATATATTCAGGTTGTGTATTAATTGTGTCTGTTTCACTCTCCTAATTATATTCTTTTTAGACAATTATTGAATTATAATTTAACTCAATTGTTTCATTTTCAATTTTGTGTTTTCCGCTGTAAAAAGGATCTCCATCTAGATAATAATCAACACAAACGAAATTTTCATTATCTAAAAATAAATAATTGCTGCTGCAACAATTGCATACTCCTAATGTTCCTCCATCTTTTGAGTTAATACCAGAAGCGGTGAATCTAAGGCAAAATGAGTGTAATTTATGTTGGAAGCACTTTTCAACAAGCCGTTGGAACGCAATTTTATACTCGAAAATAACTGAGATATACCCCTCTCAAAAGTAGTGAATAACTTTACGATGCTTTACATAGGAGTGGCTGTTGTAAGCAGTTTTTATTCTTTTATTGGATTTCTATATTCAGTTTGAATTTCAGTAGGTGAATCACTAAATTCAATAGCTTTTAATTCAGTTTTTAAACTCAAAAGTGTTTCTACCATAAACTTATCTAAATCGGATGGAATTTCCATTTTACTATCTCTAAATTGCTTAATTAAAACACCCAAATAATCTAAAATTGTTTTTTGTCCGTCAGCATCCAGAAACATTTCTTGAAGCCAATAATCCATTGTAGTCATTTTTATTTTTCCGTCAACACCTTTTTCCCATAAAGCGATTTGTTCAGGATTCAACCAATTCCATTTTTTTATTCGTACAAAATATTTCTCTTTATCATAGTATGATTTAATAAAGTCAAATTCAGGTAAATCTTTTTTCTTTTTTAAAAAACTAAACATATTAAATTCAGATTGATTTTGGTTTTTCTAAAATTGCTTACAACGTTCTGGCACTACGGGTTTGGGATTAAATTAAGCTCTATTTTCGGATTTGCCACCCGAGCGATAGCGAACAGGCGAAGCAAATCATCCAAAATACAAAACCATCTTTCCATTAAGTCAAATGCCCAAATCCGTTGTAGCTGTTGGCGGTAGTTTTATATAGTTTGTCGATATACTTCTTCGTCAATATTTAGTTCTTCGTCACTTAATAATCCTAATTTTAAAAGCTCAGACATCCCTTGGCTAGAATAAATTCCAATTGCGTAATAGTCTGATGGAATAAAGTGAGTGTGGTAAAAATTAATGCTATATTTTTTTCTGATTTTCTTTGATATTTCTTCAAAATCTGACGAGTAATATTTTCCGTCAGGCAAGTCAGTAAAATTTATCTTGTTTAATATGAGGAATTTACTAATTAAATCTTTGTAATTAGACTCCTTATTCATTAAAATTGATTTTGTAAATTTTTCTTGAAATAGAATTCTGATATCTTTATTTATTGGAATTATCCCTTTATCTGTGGTTAAAGAAATACCGTAATTATTGTACTGCTTCTCTTCATATGCGTATATCTCTTCTTCAGATATCAGATTGTCATTCAAAATTTCTAAGGGTATAATTTCTGAAATATCATCACTTATTTTTATAGGGTATCTAGTTTTGGGATATGTTCCACTGTAAAAGACACCCTTTTTGTTTTCAACTGTTGAACCATAAAGTAATACTCCGTTATATCTTCCGACAATTGCGAATGGAAAAAAATCAAAACCATAAAAATTATTGTTTGAATGAAAATCAGTCAATAAATTATCGTCACTGTTAATTTCATCAATTGTCAAAAATTTGATTGGGCCAAAATTGTATAAAAATAAATACTGTTTACCAACAGCTTTAATTTTTTCCCATATAGTTAAATATTCTTTAGGTATGCTTTTCATTTGTTTCTAAGTTTATTTCTGAGTTTGGATAAATTGCTACCAAAGTCTTGGTAATCATCGGGTTTGGGACTAAATTAAGCCCTATTTTCGGATCACTTTTTTAAAATTTTATACTATCCCTTTTGCATGAATACCTTGAAAGTTCTATAGGAGTATATTTTTCTTGTTTTAATTTTACATTTGACATATCATATTGGCCGTCATCTGTTTTTTTTACTCCAACAGCAATATACGGATTTGTATTTAAATAGATAATTTTAAATACCTTATCTGTTTTTTTACAAATGGGACAAATTACTTTACCCTTTAAATTAAGTTTGTATTTTACTGGCAGTGAAAAAGCTAGATTTAAGGAGTCAGTTTGGATATTTACCATTCTTTTTAAAAATATCGTATCATTCCCAATTCCAGCACAATAAAAATCAATTTTATTATTTGTTTTTGGTATAAATATTAATTTGAATTTACCAAAAGTGTCTGTTATTGTTTCAACTAAGATAAGGTTGTTAGTTTTTACCAAAATTTTCAATCGAGAAACATTGATTTCAGATTTTTTAGGTTTCAATTCACCATAAATTTTCACTGAATTTTGACCGTATGTAAAGCTTAGTAGAATTATAGCAATTAAAATTGGACTTATAAACTTTAGTAGTATTTTCATTAAATATTTATTCTTCTCTTTCAGTTAAAGTGTTGCACAACGTTCTGGGACTACCGCAGTTTTGGGACTAAATTAAGCCCTATTTTCGGATTTGCCAAATCTTCAAAGTACAAGACAACTTCAAATTAAACCTATTAACCAAATTGCTTGTAACATGTGTGCTTGTTGCACAACTGTTCAAATATATAAAAAACGTTGTTTAAAAATATGATTTTTGGTACTTTTAAGTATGCAAGGAAGAAAGGAACTCAGCCCAAAAATATTGTATCAGGTACAACTTCAGGATCTGATTGCAGAAGATAATTTTTACAGATTACTCGACAAATCCATCGATTTTCATTTTT
>NZ_JBBYHS010000027.1:0-47664 GCF_038290035.1 Flavobacterium calami | reverse complement strand
TTGATTGATTGCGATTTAAATATTACTTTAGCCATTGCTCGTTTTTTGTGCAACTCTAAGATACTATTTTAGATTAAAAACAGCAAAAAAAAGGCTGTCCTTACTTTTAGGACAGCCTCTTTTAATTTTATAAACCGTTTATTATCCGATTTTTGCTATTTGCACATCTAATTGGAATTTGCCGTCAGCTGCGTTTTCGTTGATTAGTTCAAAAAGTTCTAAAGCTCTTCTTGCGTTTTTCTCTTCTTCTCTTTGTTCAGCCACATACCACATCATAAAATCTTCTGTAGCATAGTCATTTTCAGCTCTGCATTTTGCGATTACTTTATTGATTGCCTGAGTAACTGCAATTTCATTTTGCAAAGCAATTTCAAATACTTCTCTCAAAGAAGCAAATTCCTGCTGAACTTCAGGCACAGATGGCGTAACAGCAATCCCTCCCATATCTGTAATGAATTTGAAAATTTTCAGAAAATGCTCTCTTTCTTCTTCCGCCTGCTTATACAAATACGATGCAGTATTAGCATAACCATTTCTGTCCAGCCATGCAGCCATAGCTAAATATTTATTAGAAGCGTCACTTTCTATTTTTGCCTGTAAGTTTAATATATTTTCTACGCCTTCAGTTAGTGAAGTGCTTGTTCTTAGTAAATCTTTCATAACCTTTAATTTTTATACGTGTAAAATTACAAAAATTAAAGAAAAGACCTCTAAATGCCTGAAAATTTGGATTTAATCTAAGTAAGAATCTAAATTAGCTCAACATTTGCAATACTGCAAAGCATAGAATGCAGATTCAGGGTAAATTTTGTTCCGTTTAATAATTCCCTAAGCTGTACTATTTCACAGATGTTAAGATTTCTGGAGAAATTTTTCTTGGTAGTTTCAATAAGCTGTGCATCAGAGTGATCAGACAAGTCATAAAGCATATTGAGAATATCGACACTATTGACCTTTCTTTGAAAAATTAAAAAATCATGAATTTTATAACTTGATACAGTATCAATAAAATTAATGATGATACTATTGGTCAAATCACATTGATAACTGTATCCCTTTTCGGTTTCAAACAATATATTGGTGGTCAAATCGCTAACTAATGCCATTCTGATAAAATTATAACGGTGCAAAAATATATAATTTACAGCAAACAAACACGTAATTAAGACTAATTTAAAATAACAAAAGCTGTTAATGTTTTTAAAAAATATTCACGAACACATAAAACTGTAACATTCGAAGCCAAACTTCGTCTAATTTTGAAAATAAAAAACTTAGAAATTATGCAGGCACACGAAATAGATTATCAGATTTTTGGAGAAGAAATGCAGTATGTTGAAATAGAACTGGACCCACAGGAAATTGTTATTGCCGAGGCCGGAAGTTTTATGATGATGGAAAACAATATCCAGATGGAAACCATATTTGGCGATGGTTCCCAACAACAGGGATCGGGGTTGTTTGGTAAACTTTTAAATGCCGGAAAAAGAGTTCTTACCGGGGAAAGTTTATTTATGACGGCATTTTTAAATCAGGGTTATACCAAAAGTAAAGTTTCATTTGCATCGCCCTATCCGGGAAAAATACTTCCGATTGATTTAACTCAATTTCAGGGTAAATTTATCTGTCAAAAAAGTTCTTTTTTATGCGCTGCCAAAGGCGTTTCTGTCGGAATAGAATTCTCTCAGAAATTAGGCCGCGGCTTATTTGGTGGTGAAGGTTTTATCATGCAGAAAATAGAAGGAGACGGTATGGCATTTGTGCATTCGGGAGGAACAATGGCCAAAAAAGAATTAGCTCACGGTGAAGTCCTGAAAGTCGATACGGGCTGTATTATTGGTTTTACCAAAGATGTTGATTATGATATTGAATTTATTGGCGGCATCAAAAATTCTATTTTTGGCGGCGAAGGCTTGTTTTATGCTACCCTAAAAGGTCCGGGAACGGTTTATATACAGTCCCTGCCTTTCTCCAGATTAGCAGACCGCATCATAGCATCAGCACCAAGATCTGGTGGAAACAGTAGAGATGAAGGAAGTCTTCTTGGCGGATTAGGAAATCTCTTGGATGGTGATAACCGATTTTAATTTATAGAAACGGCTTTCAGAAATGGAGGCCGTTTTTTTACTATATTAAAAAAGAATAAGTTCATTTAAACATTAAGCTTAACCGATCATTATTTTTAAACTCAAATGAACTTATATTTCTTATATGGTTTTAGCTTTTTTATCTTTGCATTTTACCTTCATAAAAATATTATTTTGACAAATATTCTCTATAAAAACACCAATATCTCTTTTACAGATTCAGGAAAAGGAAATGCAATTGTTTTGCTTCACGGCTTTTTGGAAAACAAAAAAATGTGGAAGGAATACATTGAGCTTTTCTCAGAAAACTATCGCGTAATCACAATAGACTTATTAGGTCACGGTGAGTCTGACTCTATGGGCTATGTTCATGAAATGGAAGACAATGCAAAGGTTGTCAATGAAGTTTTAGAAAACTTAAAAATAGAAAGAGCTACAATTCTTGGACATTCTATGGGTGGTTATGTTGCTCTGGCTTTCGCCGAATTATTTCCTAAAAAAACACAAAAACTGGTTTTACTGAATTCGACCTCCAAAGAAGACAGCGCCGAGAAAAAACTAAACAGAACACGTGCGATTAAAGCAGTCAAACAAAATTACATCAACTTTGTCAGCCTTGCGATTGCTAATTTATTCAGTGAAAACAATAGAATTCGCCTTGCGGAAGAAATTGAAAAAGTGAAAACTGAGGCTTTAAAAACTCCCTTACAAGGAATTATTGCTTCTTTGGAAGGAATGAAAATTAGAAAAGACAGACAATATTTACTGCAAAAAAAATTGTTCCCTGTACTGCTGATTTTAGGCAAAAAAGATCCTGTATTAAGCTACGAAGAAAGCCTTTCCCAAATTGAAAATACAGCTGTAAAACTTATTGCATTTGAAGATGGTCACATGAGCCATATTGAAAACCAAAAAGAACTGAAGACTATACTTTTGGAGTTTTTCAACAATTAACAAAATCAAAAAAGGCTGTTCAAATAAATGAAACAGCCTTTTCCTCATTAATTGGGGGCAAAAATTATAACTTAGAAATTATGTCTTTCTTAAATTTTGATAAAACAGCTCTTGTCAATCCTAAATTTGCTTTTTTAGCATCTACAGCTAAATATATAAAGTATTTTCCGTCCTCAGATACATCTATAATATGCAACTGATCTGTAAGTGTAATTAAAACATCATTGATTTTTTGATTCAGCCCTAATGCCTTAATTGCATTTAATTTTGCTTTAACAACTTCTAAATTATAAGCAGAAGCCAATTCCGGGTCAAAAGTCGCATCAACAGAAAGCGAGCTGTATGACATTCCTGTTTCTATTTCTGTAACGGAAACCGCTATAAAACCGGAAATATTTTCTCTTAAATCGTTTTGAAAGTTTTGTAAAAAATCTGACATAGTATATATTAAAAATTAATTATTAAAAATTGTGTCCATTTTACGAAGCAGAAGCCCCATTTTACTCAAATCCTTAGAAAGCAAAGCAACGCATTGATCATCCTGATTTTTGTTGGCAACTACGATTCCATCATCATTTTTAATCATCAATTGTTTCAGGTCTCCATTATTAAGATCTTCTGACATTTCAAGACTCATTTTTAAAATCATTCCGATCATTGCCGCAACATTTCCATCATACTCCAGATTAACAGATTCAACCAATACTCCGTCTATACTAAAAACCAATCCTGAATCTGCACCGGTTTCTTCTACCAGTGTATTTAAATCAATCATTTTTGTTAAATTAATCGTTTTTGGAAGCGCCAAAGTTATTTTTTTTAACACGAACCCACGTATAAACAAATGTTAAAAAGAAGGTCATTATAACTATCTGAGTAACTTTTATTTATCCCCTAATTTTTATTGATTTTTAAAACAAGATGCATAAAAAAAATTAACAAAAAAAATGAATCTATTTAAAAAAAGTCTGTTTTTTTTCATAAAATTTAATATAAAAATTAAGATAACAGTGCCATTCGGGTTCATATAAGTTTTTTTTTTAAATTTGCAGAAAATTGTATTATGAAAACTGTCGACGAATTACGCTTTGACTTAAATGTAAAATTGATGAAGTTTAGAAGATTTCGTTTTGAAAACGGACCTATAAACAATTCCAATACTCAAGAACCCAAAAAAGGGTTTTTCAAAAAAATATTTAGCTAAACGAAAAAGCTTCGATTATACAAAATTATAATCGAAGCTTTTTTCCTATGTATATCAAAATTATTTTATCTTTTCTTCAAAAGAGATATTTGGATCAAAAATTTCGGTCAGAAGCAAGACTATTTCTTCCAGATAACTTGCCAAAATATCATTACTAATTGTAGTAGACAAATCCTTATCTTCTTTGAAACCAAAAGGCATAAAACCCGATTTTAAATTTTTAAAAGAGACTATTCCGGCTTCAATAGGTAAATCAACAGCTTCCTTTTCAAACATAAAAGCATAAGCCAGAACCTGGATAATTTTATCATTTTTAATCTCTTGTGTCAACCCCTTCCATGATTTGAGTATTACATTGGTTTTTTCGACTTTCCCGGTCTTATAATCGACAATTCTTATCTTTCCATTTCGCAATTCAATCCTGTCAACATTTCCTTTTATTAAAACTGGAAGAGGCAAATCAGGATGCTCTAAAAATCGTTCAAATGTTTTCTCTAAAGCTATAATTTTAATTGTATCGCCATTACGAACCTCTTCTAATTCCATTTTCAAAAAATTAGAAACATTTCGTTTTGCCACTTCAAAAGCAAGTAAATTTCTTCCTTTTTTGATTTCACCTTCCTTATAAACCAATTTAAATTGTTTAAGAACCTCGTCATCTAACAATTTAAAACAATTTAAAAGATCTGTTTCCGAAATAATTTTACCTACAAACGGCTCATAAAGCGCCTTTAAAACCTCATGAATAATAGTTCCTAAGGTGTTTAAAGCAATATTCTCCTCTACCTCCTCTACCTCTCTAATTTTAAGGATTTTTTGAAAATAAAAATCAATTGGATTCCGAATATAACTTGTCAATGCAGAGGGAGAAAAACCCAATAAAGCAATTTCCCGCAATCTGTCCATAATAGCCTCAGATTTCAGAATTACCATTGGCTCATAAGCAGTCGCAGGCAAAACAGGATTGTAAATATCAAATGTTAAATTATGATTTGGCTGTTTCTCCACTTCCAGCTGTGTAATAAAACGACTGCGTTCACCAGCATCTAATCCATCGTTTTCAGTATTGTAAATCAGATAAATATTCTTAGCTCTCTGCAGCAGATGATAAAAATGATAGGTATAAATAGCATCTTTTTCCTTAAAAGTTGGCAAACCAAGCTCTTTTTTTACATCATACGGAATAAAAGAATTTTGAGATTTACCAGCCGGAAACTTTCCTTCATTCATTGAAGTAATAATTACGGTATCAAAATCCAAGACACGGCTTTCTAAAACCCCCATAATTTGTAGTCCTTTTAAAGGCTCTCCTTCAAATGATACTTCAGCCACATCGACAACTTGTTTGTAAATTGCATGCAAAGTCTGAATATCATCAATATGGCGATATTTAGAATAATAACTAATCAATTGATTAATTACCTTGAAAACAGAAAAAAGAAAAGTTTTAGCTATTTTTTCTTCCTCATTATCATTACTGAAATTCTCTTTTATCAAAAGTAAAAGTGCCGAAATATTTTCCAGAACAGCCAAAGCTCCACTATCCCATTTTTGAAACAGCAAATCAAATAACCCAGAAGGGTTTAAATTCAGTTCGTTTAATTTAGAATGCGAAATAAAAGTATAGTTATTTTCCTTTATAATTTTAACCAGCTGACTTGTTTTTGCATAAGGCTGAATCAAAGGATGAGTCAGGATTTCTAATACATCTTTATAATACAAAACATAAGCTGCATTATTTCTGGAAATTGCATTACTATGCATCCTGAACAATTTTGCAATCAAAATTTGAGAAGGATTGTTTTTACCAGAAAACCCCATAGTAATATTTAATGCCCCTACAGCATCAGGCAATGAATACAAAACTGGCAGCAATAAATTCTCTTCTCCCAACACAACAGCAACTTTGTCGAGTGCTGTAACAGGGTCATCCTTAATAATATTTTCAATAATACTTCCCGCTAGTTTTGCCTGCCCAATAGTTTTGGGAGTACCAATAACACTGATATTTTTAGACTGAGAAAAATCATTTACTATCCATTCAAAAGGATTTGTTTTATAATGTTTCCAGCTTTCCTTAAAACGTCTTAGGAAAAGTCCTGAATCGTGATATAGATCATTCAAAAAGGTTTGATCGGCATCCCAATAAATTTTAGCCTGATCCAAAGCTAAAAGATGCTGCACTATTTTTTCTTCAGCAGCATTTAATGCATTAAAACCAGCAAAAACAAATAATTTACCTGAATTAGTATCCGAAAAATGATTAAGATTATTTACTGCTTCCCGATAAATAAGCCCCTGATAACCGATACCTTTATTCAGCAGATATTGATATAAAGCATCATAATATATTGGCAGAAGTTTCCAAAAATCAATATATTTTTCAATAAGTTTTGTCTTGTCCTCCACTTCAATCCCCCACCTTTTAATATCTTCAATATCTTTCAGATAAGACAAAACATGAGATGGATCTAAAAGATAACGATCAATTTCGTTAAAATCCTGAAGAAGCATTTTTGCCCAATTAGCAAACAGTTCAAATGGCTGCTGATTTTGTTTGTCTGTTATTGAAAGATACACTTCATAAAACTCAAATAACAGCTCAACGGAATCGACAGAACGAACAAAAGCGATTTGTTGTACAAAATCCTCAACCGAAATAATATTAGGGCAAATAATTGTTTGATTTGCCTGATTCTTTAATGCTTCAATCAAAAACACTTTTGCCCTTTTATTAGGCAGGACAATAGTAAGATCAATTAACCTTTCAGAATAATCTTGAAGGACAGAAATAGCAATTTTACCCAGAAAAGAAGTATTTATCATTTGATAAAAATAAAAAAAGCCATTCAATTAAGAATGGCTTTCTGTTATTTATTTTAAAAGTAAATTACAATTTACCTTCGTATTTAGAACCTACGTGTCTAATTTCAGTTCTTCTGTTTTGTGCTTTACCTGCAGCAGTTTTGTTACTTGCAACTGGCTGAGAAGCTCCAAATCCTTTAGACTCTAAGTTTTCTGGATTAACACCTCTTTCAATTAAAGCATTTTTAACAGCAGCAGCTCTTTCTTCAGAAAGTTTTTGGTTGATTTTAGCTGAACCTGTGCTATCTGTATGTCCTTCAATGCTGAATTTAGCATTTGGATAGTTGATAAGAATTTGTTTGATAGCATCTAATCTTGCCTGAGTTTCTTTATCTCCTGTTTTGAAAGTAGCCTTTCCTGTATTGAAATAAACCGCTCTTGCCTGAACTTTAAGTTCTTCTAAAGCTTCTGTAGTTACTTCAGGACAACCTCTGTTACTAGCTGGACCAGCTACAGTAGGACAGTCATCATCTTTATCAGCTACACCATCTTTGTCAGCATCTAAGAATGGACAACCACCATTTTCTCTTGGACCTGCAACTGTAGGACATTTATCATCTTTATCTGCGATTCCGTCTCCATCTGTATCAGGACAACCTTTTAAAGCAGCTAAACCAGCAACATCTGGACAAGCATCATCTTTATCAGCGATTCCGTCTCCGTCTGTATCAGGACATCCGTTTAATGCAGCTAAACCAAATACATCTGGACAAGCATCAGAAGCATCAACGATTCCGTCACCGTCAGTATCAGGACAACCGTTGAATTGTTTTAAACCAGCAACATCCGGACAAGCATCATCTTTATCGTAGATTCCGTCTCCGTCTGTATCTTTACCTCCGAATTTAAATACTAAACCTGCAGTATGCTGGAAATGAGAAACGTTATCCGGCTCACCATTTGCATCTTCTCTGTCTCCACTTACAGCCCATTTATATCTTGAAGCTAACTCAAGACCAATAGCATCTGTAAACCAGAAAGTCACACCAAGACCTGGATTAACAGTTCCAAAACTACTATCTCCAAAGAAAGTATAACCTCCACCAACAGATAACGATGGATCAACCACTTTAGATTTGATTAATTCCTGGAAGCTATATTTGATAGTAGCATCAATTCCATAATACATTAAATCCCCTGGATTATAAACAACATTCCCTCTTGAGTCATGATCTGGATTAGATGGATCAAAAACAACATATTTATCAATTTTATTCACAGAACCTTGTAAACCAACAGAAAATCCATGACCTACATATCTGTTTACACCAATGTAAGATAGAGAAGGAAGAATATTCCAGTTATCTTTTACAGCAAATAATTGAGAAAAGTGTTGATCAAAGAAACCACTTCCTGAACCAGAACTTGTTCTGGTATCTACGGCATTAACCCCAAAAGAGATCGCCCACGGGTTGTTACTGTCTTGTGCTTGGGCATTTAAACCCATAGCCATTAACACAGCAACAAAAAGTTTGTTAAGATGTTTCATACTTATTTTTTTTAATTACAATTTAGTTAATTACAGACAAAAGTAACACCTAATTTTTTAAATACAAAATGTAATGTTAAAAAAAACCTACAAAAATTGAATAAAATGGCAATTATATAACTTTTAACATTTTCCCAACCAATGTAAAAGCGCCAATGGCTTTATCCAAATGTTCTTTTGAATGCGCCGCAGACAACTGAACCCTAATTCTAGCTTTTTCTTTCGGTACAACCGGATAAAAAAATCCGATTACATAAATTCCTTGTTTTAAAAGTTCATTAGCCATAGTTTGGGATAATTTCGCATCATACAGCATAACTGGTACGATCGCTGAGTCTCCGTCTACAATGTCAAAACCCGCTTTTTTCATGCCGTCCTTAAAATAATTGGTATTCCATTCTAATTTATCTCTTAAGGAAGTATCTTTTTCCAAAAGCTCAAATACTTTTATAGAGGCCCCAACAATAGCAGGTGCTAATGAATTCGAAAACAAATATGGTCTTGAGCGCTGACGCAATAATTCAATAATTTCTTTTTTAGCCGTGGTGTAGCCTCCCATTGCACCACCGAGAGCTTTACCCAGTGTTCCAGTTATAATATCGACCCTTCCCATAACGCCTTTTGCTTCAAGTGTCCCTTTTCCCGTTGCACCAATGAATCCCGCAGCGTGACATTCATCTACCATCACTAAAGCATCATATTTATCAGCTAAATCACAGATTTTATCCAACGGAGCCACTAAACCGTCCATAGAAAAAACTCCATCAGTAACAATCAGTTTAAAACGAGCTCCAGCCTCATTTGCCTTAATTAATTGCTGCTCCAAATCTTCCATGTTGTTATTTTCATAACGATAACGTGCCGCTTTACACAAGCGTACCCCATCAATAATGGAAGCATGATTTAAACTGTCTGAAATAATAGCATCATTTTCCCCTAATAATGGTTCAAAAACACCTCCATTCGCATCAAAAGCAGCAGCATAAAGAATCGTATCTTCTGTTCCATAAAAGTTGGCAATTTTTTTTTCCAATGTTTTATGAATATCCTGAGTACCACAAATGAAACGCACTGACGACATCCCGAACCCATGCGTATCCATTGCGTCTTTGGCCGCCTGTACAACTTCAGGATGAGAAGAAAGCCCTAAATAATTATTAGCACAAAAGTTTAAAACAGTTTCTCCGGTCGAAATAGTAATTTCTGCACCCTGTGCCGAAGTGATAATACGTTCTTTTTTAAAAATCCCGTTTTCTTCAATAGCCTGCAATTCATCCAGCAGATATTCTTTAATTTTTCCGTACATTTTTATCCTTTTAATATGTTAAAAATTAACAAGTTACACACTTCTGTTTATTTTAACATCTGATTAATTTTATCACAAATTTACCACATCAATATCAGTTCCTATATACACTAAAGCTCTTTTTAACACTTTGTATCCTAATTCTTCAATAGCATTTTGATATTCATGAATTTGCTGTACATATTTAGGATTTCTTGCTCCTGTTTTATAATCCAGCAAATAAGCTTCTTTATCTTTTGTCAAAACAACTCTGTCCGGCTTTAATGTTTTGCCTTCTTTCTGAATAATTGCCTGCTCGTTCAAAATCATATTTTCCCCGTCAAAACAAACACTAATTTCAGGATGATTTACAATTTCAGATAGTGATTTCGAAACAATTTCTTTTTGACTAAAGGCTATCAATCCGTTTTCTATTGCTTTGGTAATCGCAAGATCAATATCCGATCTGTCTTTTACAAAAGCCAAAATTTCATGAATTATATTTCCATAAGAAATAGCATCCTGTTGATAAGTACCCCACATTAAAGCCTCCCGCTGGGCAATTTTTATATTTTTTGGATTTAAAACTTCTGAAACTATCGGAATTGTTTTTACCTGATCCAATATCTTATCTGAGACTAAAAGTTTCAGCTTGTTTCCAAATTCATATTCCAGTCTCTCAGGGTCGTAAATACCTTTATGAATTAAATATTTAACAAAAAATGAAGCCATATTATTTGGAAAATCTCCATCTTTTCTTTCTTTCAATGATTGCGAGATAACATATAATTGCTCCTCCGCACGTGTGAGAGCCACATACAAAACATTAATATTATCCAGCAACTCCTCCTGCTTTTTCAAATTAAAAACAACCGATGCGCTTTCTCCAAAACCTTCTACTGCACTACTATTATCAATCAATGCTTTTGGCACACCTAAACCTTCGTCTTCGGCATCAAGCCACAACTTATCTTTTGGTTTTCTATTATAATCCTCTTCTGCAAAAGGCATAATTACAACAGGAAATTCCAATCCTTTTGATTTATGAATAGTCATAATCCTGACCGCATTTTTCCCTTCCGGAGATGGAATACTGAATTTCTCTCCATTTTTATCCCAGTAAGATAAAAAATCGGCTATACCGGCCTGATTGCGAATATCCCGTTCTAAAACAATATCAAGAAAATATTGCACATAGGCATTTCCGTCCAAAGGAAAAATAAATTTTGAAATGATAATTTCTACCGCTTCATACAATGATTTTTTTCGAATATTTTGAAAAGAAAGCGAAACGTCAAAAGTCAAAAGCCATTTTTCAAAATCATTTTCAAGCCTCTGATTCATTCCTTCTGCAATAAAATCATGAATTGGCATTTCAATCTCCTTTGTATTTCCTAAAAAATGCAGGAAGTTTGCTTTTGCTTCCAAATCAATGCTATTATTGAGATATTTTAGCAAATGAATAATTAGACGTACCTCAGTTGCATTTTGAATCATCAAGGTTTCTGATGACAGAATTGGGATATTTTGTTCGGTGAGGTAATTGGCAATTGCGATTCCCTGATCTCTTTTTCTGGTTAGAATTACAATATCTTTATATTCAAAACCTTCACGAATCACTTTCTGAATTGTATTCAGTGTAGCCAGAACGTACAAATCTGTTTTCTCAGCCACATCTTCTTCATCAGCAAAATCATTCTTTTCAATTACCGGAAGAAAAGAAATATTGACATACCCGCCTTTTTTGGAATTTGAATTCTGAAAACTATGATTTTCATACAAATTCTTATAATCTTCATTCGAAAACTCAGTCGAAATTAGCTTAAAAAAAGCATTATTAAAATCAATAACCTCGCTATAGCTTCGATAATTTGTATCTAAATGTTTAATTACTTTATCCGGATTATTAAATGGATTTACATCTTTACTTAATTCGATAAACTGCTCTGCCTTTCCGCCTCTCCAGCGATAAATAGACTGTTTTGGATCTCCAACAATCATCAAAGTTCCTTTATTACCGAAATCATCCTGCCCGGAAAGCGCATTATCGATAAGTGGAATTAAATTTTGCCACTGCATTTCTGAAGTATCCTGAAACTCGTCAATAAAGAAATGACGATAACGCTCACCCAAACGCTCATAAATAAAAGGCGCCGGCTGGTTTTGAATTTCACGATGAATAATCGCATTGAATTCTGAAATTGACAAAATATTTTGTTCAGACTGAATTTTAGCCAGTTCATTACTAACTGTATTCAACAAAGAAAGAGGTGTTATATTTTTTAAAAAAGCTTTATAAAAATCTCTCTTTTCAAAATTTTTATAAACCTTTGCTAATATCTGAAGTAGTTCTGGAATAATATCTTCAATAAACCCTCGGTCTTTTGCTGTTTTATTGATAGCAACATCCTCAAATTCATGAAAAGTTTTATTCCTCGGATTGAATTTACCATCCCTGATACTTTCTAAATGATTCGGAAAAGTTCCTCTTGAGAACGATTTCAAATCAATTCCGTTTTTATCAATCAGAGCGAGAGCTTCTATCGCAAAATCAGCGTTTTCTTTTTCTAAATCGGCACATAAAATTGCCATTTTCTTTTTGATTTCGACAAATTCTTCAATCGATTTATCATGAAAATGCAAAATCTCATTCCGGTTATTTTCATTCAAAACCAATCTGCCTGTTTCAAGAATTTCCCGTGAAACATCCCAACTTTTATCATCGTCAGTTTTTTCCATCGTAAAATCGACAAGCAGTTTTGTCAAAGTTTCATCCTGCCCAGCCTGAGCAATAATGGCATCAACCGCTTCAATTAACAAATTTTCCGTATCCAGAGTCACCTCAAAAGTCATGGGCAAATTCAGATCATGTGCAAAAGCCCGGATAACTTTATGCGTAAATTTATCAATAGTAGAAATATCAAAAGCAGCATAATTATGGATAAGATGCTTAATAATATTTTGGGATTTTGTTTTAATTTGAATTACCGAAAGGCCCGTTTCACAAGACAAGTCTTCCATCAAATCGTTAGCTTTTGCTGATGGATTGTCTTTCGTAAATTCAGACAAACTCCCAACAATACGGCTTTTCATTTCATGAACAGCTTTATTGGTAAAAGTTATTGCCAGAATATTTCGATAAGCATCATTTTTGGGAGAAGAAAGAATAATTTTAAGATATTCTTTTACTAAAGTATAAGTCTTTCCTGAACCTGCAGAAGCATCATAAATAGAAAAAGACGGGCTTTGCATAAGTTTGATTTTAATAAGGTAAAAATAACCAATAAATATTTAAAACCCAATTAATGCAAAATTCCAAATTCCAACATCAGTTTTAATTGCAACAGCTATTGGAATTTCAAAAATTTTAAATTGATTATTCGTACTTCGGAAAAGCTTTTTTATTAAAAACCAGCAAAATCCCAACCCCTGTAGAAATCGCAATATCAGCGACATTGAAGATGGCGTTAAAAAACTCAAATTCTTTTCCTCCAAACAATGGTATCCAGCCAGGCAGATGACCTTTCCAGATAGGAAAATAAAACATATCTACCACTAAACCATGAAACCATGTCCCGTATGGTTCTGAAGCAAAAGGAGTTGCCAGATTGTTATAACTGCTGTCAAAAATAACTCCATAAAAAACAGAGTCCAGTATATTGCCTGCAGCACCTGCCAAAATAAGCGCAATCGCTACAACCAAATAAGAAGAAGCGTGTTTTTTTACAGAATCGTAAAGCCAATATCCAATCCCGAAAACAGCAAAAATTCTAAATACAGTTAAAATTAACTTTCCGTATTCACCAGGAATCTTAGTTCCCCATGCCATTCCCTCATTTTCAATAAAATGTATCCTGAACCAATTAAAAACCTGGACTTCTTCACCTAATACAAAGTTCGTTTTTACATAGATCTTAGAAACCTGATCTATTAATAATATTAGAAATATAAGGAGATATGCTTTTCTTAATGACATTTTTTGAATTTTAGTGTCGCAAAAATAACAATTAAATCAAAAAACGCCCCTACAAGGAGCGTTTCTTTTATCTAAAATAGAAATTTCTATATTATTTCTGCAAGTTTTTAGCTTCGATACTCATTGTTGCATGAGGAACGATTTTAAGCCTTTCCTTACCAATTAATTTACCTGTTACTTTGCAGATACCGTAAGTTTTGTTTTCTACACGGAATAAAGCATTTTTTAAGTCACGAATGAATTTCTCTTGTCTGATAGCCAACTGAGAGTTTGCTTCTTTTGACATGGTCTCACTTCCTTCTTCAAAAGCTTTAAAAGTTGGAGAAGTATCGTCAGTTCCGTTATTCAAATCGTTCATATAGGCACTTTTGATCAAATCAAGATCTTCTTGTGCTTTTTTAATTTTTGCCTGAATTATTTCTTTGAACTCTGCTAAATCTGCATCAGAGTATCTTGTAATTTCATCTATCATGGTCTTATAATTATTTTGAAATTAATATCAATGTTTTAATATCATCAAACTCAATTTCTGTGCCGTTTTCTAAGACGTCCACAAAAACCAAATCTTCTGTCAGTGTCTCAGACTTAATATAGCCTTCATTTTTTAAAACAGCCTCTTCTAAAATACCGTTTCTTTTAATTTGTATATTAATCTTATCAGTAACTTCAAATCCTGAATCTTTACGGATATTCTGAATTCTGTTTACTAATTCTCTCGCGATACCTTCATTTTTTAATTCCTCAGAAATTGTAATATCAAGCGCAACTGTAATTCCGTTTGAATTTGCAACCAGCCAGCCTTCAATATCCTGAGATGTTATCTCGACGTCTTCTAATGATAAAGTTACATTATTTCCAGAAATAACAATATCTAACGTTCCCTGCTTGTCCAACTGATTGATCTGATCCGCAGAAAAACCCTGTATCTCTTTAGAAATCAGACCCATATCTTTTCCAAAACGTGGGCCAAGAGCTTTAAAATTAGGCTTAATCTGCTTCACTAAAATACCTGAAGCATCGTCTAAAAGCTCTACTTCTTTCACATTTACTTCCGCTTTTACCAGGTCAGAAATCGCTTCGATTTCAGCACGCTGATTCTCGTCAAGTACCGGAATCATTACCTTTTGCAAAGGTTGACGCACTTTAATCATCTCTTTTTTACGTAGTGATAAAACCAAAGAAGATATAGTTTGCGCCTTCTGCATTTTGCTCTCCAACGTTTTATTAACAAAGTTTTCGACAAATTTTGGAAATTCAGCCAGGTGAACACTAGCAAAATTCTCGGTTCCAGTAGAAGCTGTCAAATCTCTGTACAATTTATCCATAAAAAACGGAGCAACCGGAGCGCTTAGTTTACTGATTGTAAGCAAACAAGTGTAAAGCGTTTGGTAAGCTGCAATTTTATCTTTAGCATATTCACCTTTCCAGAAACGACGACGGCATAAACGAACGTACCAGTTACTTAAGTTTTCCTGAACGAAATCAGAAATTGCTCTTGTCGCTTTTGTAGGTTCATAATCTTCATAACATTCATCTACAAATTTGATTAATGAATGTAATTCAGAAATAATCCATTGATCTATTTCAGGTCTTTCGTTTAACGGAATTTCGGCTTCTTCATATTTAAATCCGTCGATGTTTGCATATAACGAGAAGAATGAATACGTATTGTAAAGTGTCCCAAAGAATTTACGGCGAACCTCAGCAATTCCTTCAATATCAAATTTCAGGTTATCCCAAGGATTTGCGTTTGAAATCATGTACCAACGAGTCGCATCTGGACCGTATTCTGCAATCGTTTCAAAAGGATCTGTCGCATTGCCTAAACGTTTAGACATTTTTTGTCCGTTTTTATCCAGAACCAAACCATTTGAAACTACGTTTTTGTATGCAATTTTATCAAAAACTAAAGTTCCGATCGCGTGTAAGGTATAAAACCATCCACGGGTCTGATCTACTCCTTCAGCAATAAAATTAGCCGGAAAATCTTTATTCCCGTCAATTTTATCCTGGTTTTCGAAAGGATAATGCCATTGTGCATACGGCATTGCTCCAGAATCGAACCAAACGTCAATCAAATCGCTTTCGCGTTTCATTGGCTGGCCTGAAGCCGAAACCAAAGTAATTTGATCGACTACATTTTTGTGCAAATCAATTAACTCATAATTTGATTCAGACATGTTTCCGATTTCGAAACCTTTAAATGGGTTTTCTTTTTGAAAACCAGCTTCGATAGATTTCTCAATCGCATTGTATAATTCTTCAACAGAACCAATAAGAACTTCTTCTTTTTTGTCTTCAGTTCTCCAAATTGGCAACGGAATTCCCCAATATCTAGAACGAGATAAGTTCCAGTCGTTGGCATTTTTTAACCAATTTCCAAAACGTCCTTCACCAGTAGACTTAGGTTTCCAATTGATAGTTTCGTTCAGGTCGAACATTCTATCTTTTACATCGGTTACTTTGATGAACCATGAATCTAGAGGATAATATAATAACGGCTCGTCTGTTCTCCAGCTGTGTGGATAACTGTGCACGTATTTTTCAACTTTAAATGCTTTATTTTCTTCTTTAAGACGAATAGCGATTTCAACATCGACAGATTTCTCTGGAGCTTGCCCTGCATCGTAATATTCGTTTTTAACATATTTACCAGCCAAATCACCTAAATGCGATGTGAATTTTCCTTGTAAATCTACTAAAGGAACTGCATTTCCTTCTTCATCTAAAACCAACATTGGTGGAACTTCTGGTTTTGCTTCTTTTGCTACTTTGGCATCATCTGCACCAAAAGTAGGCGCTGTATGTACAACTCCCGTTCCATCTTCTGTTGTAACAAAATCACCTGCAATTACTCTAAATGCATTCTCAGCATTTTGATATGGCAATACATAAGGCAATAATTGCTCGTAACGAATTTCTACTAAATCTGCTCCTTTTGCTTCGGTTAAGATTTTGTATGGAAGTTTTTTGTCACCGTTTTTAACGTTATCAAAGTCAGCATCATCTTCACTCAAGAAAAATCCTTTTCCGAATTGTTTTCCAACTAAGTTTTTAGCCAAAACAACATTGATTGGCTCAAAAGTATATTGATTGAAAGTTTTTACTAAAACATAATCGATTTTTGGACCAACTGTTAAAGCGGTATTCGATGGCAATGTCCAAGGCGTTGTCGTCCAAGCTAAAATGTGAATATCTCCAAAACCTTGTAAAAAGCTCGGAAGCGTTTCTGGCAAAGTTTTAAATTGCGCTATAATTGTAGTATCTGTAACATCACGATAAGCTCCCGGCTGATTTACCTCGTGAGAAGATAATCCTGTTCCTGCTTTTGGAGAATAAGGCTGAATTGTATACCCTTTGTACAACAAACCTTTATCGTAGATTTGTTTCAAAAGCCACCAAACCGATTCCATATATTTTGGCTTATACGTCACATACGGATCTTCCATATCTACCCAATAACCCATTTTTTCGGTCAAATCATTCCATACGTCTGTATAACGCATAACGGTTTTTTTACACGCTTCGTTATATTCTTCGATCGAAATTGTCTTACCAATATCTTCTTTTGTAATTCCTAATTCTTTCTCAGTACCCAATTCTACAGGCAAACCGTGAGTATCCCATCCGGCTTTTCTTTTAACCTGAAAACCTTTTTGAGTTTTATATCTGCAAAAAATATCTTTAATCGCACGTGCCATTACGTGGTGAATACCAGGCAATCCGTTTGCTGAAGGCGGACCTTCAAAAAATACGAAAGGCTCAGCACCTTCGCGAGTGGTTACACTCTTTTCAAATATATTTTCTTTCTTCCAAAAATCAAGAACTTCAGACGCTACCGTTGGCAAGTCAAGTCCTTTGTATTCAGTAAATTTTGTACTCATTTTATCCTTTTCTTAAACGAGGTGCGAAAGTAAGGAATTTTGAGGAAAATAGATAAAAGATGAAGCAAAAAAGACCTTTTTCAATAAATTCAGATTAGACTCTATAACAAAGATTGTTTCTTTTACTGATTTTAAGAAAAAATTTCTTTTAAAATTTCTAAAGATTTTGGTTTTTTAAACCCTTCCAAATGCAGACTATAATAATCGATTAGAATTCTCAGAAGAATTTGTCTTTCTAAAACATGAAAGACTTTTTGATCGTTATCGAATTTTAGTCCAATCAGTTTTTTAAACAAGTTCGTTTCATGTTCAGACAACACATTTCCATTTTGAAAAAGTGTAAAAACACCTTCATTCATTTCAAAAAAAGGCAAATCAGTTTCTGAAACATCCGGATAAAATCCGAGGTATTTAGTCATTTCCAAAAGCAGGATTAGATGAAAATTAGAAATTTCGTTATGATGATCCAGCCAGGTCAGGGCAGTTTCTAAAAAAAGGAAAAGCTGTTCATTTTTTTCTTCTTCCTGAATAGAATAATGCAGCATTTCTGAAAGGAACATTACCATCGTACTTTTTACAATATCAGTATGAATACTCTGAAACGGAACAGCACTTTTTATTTCTTTAAAATTTTCTAAAGTCCCTTTGTTTTTATGAACCGCTTCAATTTCTAAAATCGAAAACGGCTGAAAATACGCCATCTTCTGACTTGATTTTCGACTCGAAAAAGCATCACGCACAAAATAAGATTTCAGCCCGTTTGATAGTGTGAAGCATTTTACTATCAGGCTTTTTTCCTGAAATTTTAAGGATGAAATTACTATGGCTTTGGTTTTAACAAGCAATTTTAGATTTTTTGACTTTTGACTTTCAGACTAACGTATAATCATCACTTTCTTGACTTTTGTTTCACTTCCATCCTGTGCAGAAATGAAAATCATATAAACGCCCGAAGCTACTTTATATTTACCAAAAGCGGTGGTATCCCATTCGATTGTACCTCCTTCTGATATTTTTTCATAAACTAAATTACCTTCTATATCAGTTACTTTTATATTGGCTTTATCAATCAATCCTGTAATTTTCACTGTTCCTGCATAAGCAGGACGCACCGGATTGGGATAGACGTAAACATTGTTCAGATTTTCATTTGCTTCTGTTGATACACCTTTGAAGGAAATCATCCCTTTATTTGTAACTATAAAAACTTCCCCAGTAGTATTATTTATTTGAATATCATTTATAGTATTACTTGGCAGAGGAGAATTATTTATAGTAAAATGATATTTTGTCTGCTGTCCATCGGGAGATACCATAAATACCCCTGAATCGACAGTACCTATCCATTTGTTATTAGCGCCATCTACTACAATGGAACTTACAAATTGTTCGTATAATAATTCCTGCGCCAAATTATCTTCCATTATAATAATTGGATTTGCTTTTAATTGTGAATCTGATTGAAAATTCCCAACATTAGACAATACGCGAAGCCCCTTTGAAGTCCCTATCCAAAGCTGATTTTTAGTATCAATTGCCATCGACCTTATATCGGTACTTGGCAAATTTCCATTATCAGATCCTTCCGTAACCTTTTTATATATATTATTCTTTTCATTAAATGCTATAATACCACTAGTATTAGTACCTATCCATTTTGTATTGTTTTTATCAATAACAATATCTGAATATGAAACATTTTCAGGATTATCAAGAATCCCTGTCATAGAATAACTTAGCCATTGACCATTTGCTTTTAAGACCTTTAGACCATTTTTAATCAGACTATTGGTAATCCATAAATCGCCTGATTTATCAAATGCAGTTCCATTAATCCGAATATCTATATAGTTTGGCCCCGCAAATGTCAAACTCTCCAAACCACTATTTTTTTCATTGTACAAAATTGAAGGGACATCATTCTCAATTTTTAGCAATCCTGAAAAAAAAGAACTGACATACACCTGGTTTTCATTTTTTGGATTTATTACAACCCTGGTCAATGATTTAGCATCAAAAACTTCAGAATAAGGAATATGCACCCATCCAGAAGAAGTAAATTTACTTACTCCGTAACTGTCTAAAGGATAAGGATTATAATTCACCGTATAATCCCCATAAACCATCCACACCTGACTTGAAAATACATCTACTGAAAAAATATTATTTCGCAAAGGTCCCTGAGGTGTATTATCTACAAAAGCATTAGAAATCGATAAAGATGAGCTAAACAAACCATTCTCTCTTGTGCCAATATAAATAGCATCGCCAATTGCAGATGAGCAGACAAAATTGACCCCGGCATCTACAACCTGAGTATTCGAAATCTGACGGTACAGAACCATTTGATTGTCATAAATGTAAATTGCTGCCGGAGTTGTAACAAACAACTGATGGTTTGCCACTCTCATATCTGTAGAAGACTGTGGAAGCTGAAAAAAAGTCACAAACGAATTTGAATTATAACGATGAATGTACCCTGCAGCATTGATTGCTATGAGTTCTGTATCTAAGGTTTCTACACTGGACCAGTCACCGGAATTAACAACTGTCCATTGATTATAATCTACCAAATTTGCATTGGTAATACTGGCCCGCCTTATTCCGTTTGAAGTAGCTGCATAAATAAAGCCATTAAAAAAAGTAGTCTGTTTTACACTAATTTCAGCACCGGCATCGCCAATAAAATAAGTATCACCAAATTTAGAAGTTGCTAAATTAAACTGTACAATTCCGAAATCACAGGAAACATAAACCAATCCGTTTTGCTCCATAAAGTGATTGATTTTTTTTAGATTAGAAGGCAGTTGTTTATTGATTACATCTACCACTTTAAGCATGCTCCCATCTTCATTTACAACCATAATCAGCCCGTTTTCATAGCCTATTATTGTTTTTTTAAACGACTCACTATAATACATTGAAGATATAGTCTGTCCTGAAAGTCCATCGATAGTAGTTGTAGTTTTAAGGATATTAGTCGCTAAATTTTTTGAAAACAAAGCATTTTCTGAAGCGGCAATAATTGATGCTGAACTTATAGCAATATCTTTAATATTATTGTATGAAAAATAGCCCTGCCAGGATAATGCTCCCTGAGAAAAACATTTTTGAATAATTAAAAAAAACAGAATATATAAAAACTTTTTTTTCATTTGCTTAAAAGATTCAGATTGACAAATATACTACAAACGAAAGTATTTGATTTTTGTTCTGTTTTAAATTATTCTTTTTTAAAGCAGAAGAAAATTTGGCACACAAAAATGCCTTCGATTCTCTTCTGATTTAAGGAAAAGAATGAAGGCATATTTATAAATTCTAAAATGTTTATACTACTCCCTGAGCAAGCATAGCATCAGCAACTTTAACAAATCCGGCTATATTAGCTCCTTTTACATAATTAACATAACCATCTTCTTCAACACCGTATTTTTTACACTGATTGTGAATTCCAACCATGATGTCTTTTAGCCTTAAATCTACTTCTTCACTTGTCCAGTTAAGACGAATAGAATTTTGTGTCATTTCTAATCCCGAAGCAGCAACTCCACCTGCATTAGCAGCTTTTCCAGGTGCAAACAGCACTTTATTATCTAAAAACAATTTAATTGCATCTAATGTAGAAGGCATGTTTGCAGCCTCAGTTACACACAGTACTCCATTATCAATAAGCTTTTGAGCGTCTTCACCATTTAATTCATTTTGAGTAGCGCACGGAATTGCAATGTCTACTTTTACTTCCCAAGGACTTTTCCCTTTATGAAAGACAGCATTTGGATATTTCTCTAAATATCTTTCTGCTTTGTTGTCGCCGGTTGCCCTCATCTCCAACATGTGGTCTATTTTTTCTCCGGAAATTCCTTCTTCATCATAAATATAGCCATCAGGACCAGACAGTGTGACTACTTTCCCTCCTAGTTCATTTACTTTTAAAGCAACTCCCCAGGCCACATTTCCAAAACCTGAAATAGCCACTCTTTTTCCCTTTATTTCATGTCCTATAGTACGCAGCATTTGATCTGTAAAATACACCACTCCATAACCAGTAGCTTCAGGTCTTATCAGTGAACCTCCGTAAGCCAGACCTTTTCCGGTTAAAACTCCTGTAAATTCATTCCTGATCCTTTTATACTGACCAAACAAATATCCAATTTCTCTTGCTCCAACACCTATATCCCCTGCCGGAACATCCAGATCCGGACCAATATGTCGGCATAGCTCTGTCATGAAGGATTGACAGAAACGCATAATTTCAGCATCAGATTTCCCTTCGGGGTCAAAATCAGAACCCCCTTTTCCTCCTCCCATTGGGAGAGTCGTAAGACTGTTTTTAAAAACCTGTTCAAAAGCCAGAAATTTTAATACCGAAAGATTTACAGTATGATGAAATCTTATTCCTCCTTTATATGGTCCGATTGCTGAGTTCATCTGAATTCTAAATCCTCTGTTCACGATGATTTCTCCTTTATCATCAACCCATGGAACTCTAAATATTACCGAACGTTCAGGCTCAGCTATCCTCAACAGCAGGTTTTTTCCATCATATTTTTTTTGTTCTGCGATAAACGGAATTACCGTCTCTGCAAACTCTCTAACAGCCTGAAGAAATTCAGGTTCATTTGGATTTTTTGACTCTACAAGAGCCATAAACTCATTTATTTTTTGTTTCATCATTTTGAAATAAATTACGCTAACAAATCATTTATTTGTATCAGTAAAATAAGAAAACATCCTTTAAGAAAACGTTTTCGTTATTTATAACAAAGGTAAAGCAAAATCATATTTCAAAATTCATTTTTATAACATTTTTAGCAGAATTGTATATTTTTCAAACAAATTTAAAATTCACATTAACAACTATTATTTTCTAAATTAAACCCAATATTATGAGTAGTGTTTTAAGGGTTTCATTACTTATTTTTTAATTGGCTAATTAATTATTTTAAAGTCGGTTATGTTTTTTATATATTTGCCAATGATTTGAAAGCCCAAAAACTCATGTTCAAGCAAATAGTACTAACTTTTTTCACATTATTTGGTATTTCCACGGTATCAAATGCACAATTAGCCTACGAAATTGGATTAATCGCTGGTCCAGTAGCTTTTCAGTCTGACTACGGACAAAGACACGATGCTTCAACAAATGTTGGAAATACGGGTTTTGGAATCGGAGCGGTACACTGGATAAACTTTTCGTCTGCCGCAAACGGAAACGAATATTTTAACGAACATTTTAAAGTTCGCTCTGAAATTTCTTTCACTCACACTAATTTTCAGCATTATGGAAAATGGATTGAAGGCAAACCATCTGCTGGAAAGGAAAAATTAAAAGCTATGAGTGGAAAAACAAGTACTTTAAATATTGGAGCTCAGTTGAATTATTCTCCTTTTATGACAATACATGAGTTCGAAAAACATGTAGGCAGTTTTTATCCTTATTTTAGTGTAGGTGCCATGGCGAGTTATTACGACACTAAAGCCAGTTCTTCTCTTGGTCCATTAGGAACACCTGCTACAACTTTTGACAAATATTTAGTACCCTCAGACGGTCATCAATATGGTTTTTCTACTGAAAACGGCATTGCGTTTTCTGTACTTCTTGGAGTTGGCGTACAATATAAGCTAAATGAAATGAACGATTTACTTTTTGAGATTCGTTATCAGGGATTCAATTCTGACTGGATTGACGGATTAAATCCTAATCGTGATCTTTACAAAGAAAACAAGGCAAATGACTCACAGGTTTGGTTCAATTTTGGATATTCACATTATTTAGAATTCTAAAAAAAAATATAAACAATCCCCAATTTGAAAGAATTGGGGATTGTTTTTTTTATTTCAAAGCCTGCTCTAAATCAGCTATTAAATCTTCTGCATCTTCTATGCCTACGCTTAAGCGGACAAGATCATCAGTAATACCAACCTCTGCTCTTTTATCTGCCGGAATTGAGGCATGAGTCATTAAAGCCGGATGGTTCGCTAAGGATTCTACTCCTCCTAAGGATTCTGCCAGAGTAAATACCTTTAGGTTTTCTAAAAATGAAACAGCATCTTCTTTTTTACCTGAAACAAAATCAAAAGATACCATACCTCCAAAAGCTTTCATTTGTTTTTTGGCAATTTCATGAAAAGGATGACTCTCTAAACCAGGATAATAAACCGTTTTGATTTTAGGGTGACTGCTTAAAAATTTAACGATTTTTTCTCCATTTTCACAATGTCTCTGCACTCGTAACGATAGTGTTTTTATTCCTCTTAAAACCAAAAAACTATCCATTGGTCCCAAAGTCGCTCCGGTCGCAAATTGCTGAAAGTGCAATTGTTCTCCTAAAGCTTCATCTTTTACAATTATAGCCCCGGCAATCACATCTGAATGTCCTCCTAAATATTTTGTTGCTGAATGCATTACGATATCTGCTCCTAAATCAAGTGGTCTCTGCAGATAAGGTGTCGCAAAAGTATTGTCAACTGCCAGCCAGATTTTATTTTCTTTTGTGATTTTGGCTACTTCCTCAATATCTGCCAGTTTCATCAAAGGATTGGTTGGTGTTTCTATCCAGATCAATTTGGTGTTATCATTTATTAAAGACTTTAATTTTGCAATATCAGTCATATCAACAAAATGGAATTTAATCCCCGAATCTTTATAAATTCTTGAAAACATCCTGTAAGTCCCTCCATACAAATCATCCATAGCGATTACTTCGTCACCAGCTTTAAAAGATCTCAAAATACAATCAGTAGCTGCCAAACCAGAAGAAAAAGCAAGACCACGTGTACCATTTTCGATACTTGCCAACGCATTTTCTAATGCTGTACGGGTTGGATTCGATGCACGGCTATATTCGTAATCCCCTAATGGCTTTCCCGGACTCGTCTGAACAAAAGTAGAAGTTTGATAAACCGGAGGCATAACAGCTCCTGTTTCAGGGTCATGATGCTGACCTCCGTGTATCACTTTAGTATTGAATTTCATATATTGAATTTTAATTTTATCTTGTTATACTTAAGCGTAATTTACAAATAATCAATACTGTAACTCACCAATTAACATTACTTGTTTCATACAGTTACAATTTCAAAACACTTAATACTTTCACAAATTTACCTTTTAATTTATTCTAATCCTGACTCATCTTCTTACCTTTGTATATAATTAACACTTTTTAAGATGAAACACTGCACTCTTCTTCTCATAGTGATTATATTATTCACCGGCTGTACTAAAACATTGACTCTTGAAAACGAGGTTTTTGAAAAAAAATCCAAAATACCCTGTAAAAAAGATTGTCCTAAAATTACAATCGATATACCAATCGCAAAAAATATCCCTGTAACAGCAGATAGTATCAACAAAAAAATATTAAATGTTTTAAAAGAAATCGTTTATTTTGGCGAAAAGCCATCAAACGCAAAAGATTACAATTCGATCGCCAATTCTTTCATTGATTCGTATGAAGAAATGCGTGAAAAATTCCCAACCGAAACTTTTGGATGGGAAGCGAAAATTACAGGAAATGTCGAATACCATTCTGATCAGATTTTAAATATAAAAATTGATCACTATACTTTTACTGGAGGCGCTCATGGCTATCAGGGATATCGTTCACTCCTCTTCAATCCCAATACGGGAAAAACTATTTTTAAAAACGAATTGTTTAAAAACGAAAAAGAATTTAAAACTTTCGCCGAAAAAGAATTTCGGAAAAAATATAAAATTCCGGACAACACCAATATCAATTCAACCGGTTTGATGTTTGAAAATGATAAGTTCCAACTGCCACAGAATATATTTTATACCACCGAAGGACTACTTTTATATTACAACTCTTATGAAGCAGCTTCTTATGCAGACGGGCCAAAAGAGATTTTATTTCCGTATAAAGAAGTGAGTAAATATTTGAAATTTTTATAGATTCTTAAATTGAGTTAAATGCACTGAGCATCTCTACACCTCAACCATTTTATTGAACATCGTATTTCATTTTACGCAAAATTCGCAATGCTTCTTTAAATGATAAATACACCTGTCCAAAAGGTTTTAATAGCAATTTAGCGTCAATGAGTTTTTGTTTCGCTTCGTCAAAACCATTCAGGTAACAAATCATAAAAGTAGACGGCAGGTTTTCTAAATCTTTTAGTTCCCGTTCTGATAAAGCAAAGCCTTTTTGCAGTTTTTGAAGCAGAGCAATATTTGAATTGTAGATATGAAACAGCATTCGTTTATTGAATTCGGGCGGCTGAAAAAGCATTTGCCGGTCAATTTTATAATATCCGTTGTCAAAAAAATGTATGGTTTGTTTTTCTAACGGATAGTAACTTGTTTTATCATTTAATCCCAGAGGAACATACTCGGTTATGGTAAAAGTATCGTCATCAAAAACAATAGTGACAACATCCTGAGCCGAATAGAAAAGTTTAATTTGTTCATTTATCAATTCAATATCCACACGTGAAAGAAAGGTTTTATCTCTTGATTGTTTTGGTACTCCAGCCCAGCAGATCACAAACAATTCTTTAAAAACCCTATATTTTGGCGACATATCCTTATGCCTGAAATTCATAAAATCAAATACCCCGTCAAGTGTGTACTGAATACTGTTTCGTGAACTATTTTCGATTCCTATAACAGTTTCGGTATTCTGATAATTTTTTTCTACTTCGCCTTCTACAGGAACCGAATTACTACCGCGCCTGACAAAAATGCTATTTGCCGGGATAGTATGAATTCCTTTTTTGAAAAACGAAATCTGGCTTTTAGGTTTAATGGTAACCAATCCTATTACTTTGTCCTTTGGAAGATTTGGAAAAGGTACATTTTCGTACTGAATCTTAGGAGGGTTTTCTAAAAAAGCATTGACAAGATTCTGAATCCGGCTGTCATCAAAAAAGTCATCACCCACAATTTCGTTATCATGATCTTCAACACCCACAACAATATAAGAATTATTAGTAGGATTTGAATTTGACAATGCGCAAATGTGTTTCAGGAATTTTCCTTTTCCTTCACGCGAATGCAAATTCAGCTGCCTTTTTTTATCATAAAAACTGCTCTCATCATTATGAGCGAGTAGGTTTTTTATTAAAAGACGTTTATTGATCATTATTTCAGATATTAGACTGGCTTAGATTATTAGACTTCTTAGATTATTTTATTTTAGACTTTTCAGATTATTATAAACAACCCAAATCTGAAAAGTCTAAGGTAGTCTAAAATCTAAGCTAGTGCCTTTTCACAATTGTTGACGATGCCTGTGCTGCCGGCATAACAATTAAATCGGCAATATTAACATGGTATGGTCGTGAAACCACAAAATGAATAATATCAGCAATGTCTTCTGCTTTTAAAGGATCAAAACCTTTATAAACATTTGAAGCTCTTTCTGCATCCCCTTTAAAACGTACTTCGCTAAATTCTGTTTCAACCAAACCAGGATTTATTCCGCTTACTTTAATTTTGTGCAGGTTCAAATCAATTCTCATTCCCTGTGTGATAGCATCTACCGCATGTTTTGATCCGCAATATACATTTCCGTTCGGATAAACCTCTTTTGCGGCTGTTGAACCTATGTTAATAATATGACCTGATTCTCTTTCAACCATTTGTGGAATGATTGCCTTAGAAACATACAAAAGCCCTTTTACATTAATATCAATCATCGCATCCCAATCGTCAACATCACCATTCTGAATCGGATCTAATCCGTGTGCGTTCCCGGCATTATTAATTAAAACGTCAATTTGAGAAAAATATTCCGGTAATGAACTTATACTTTCAAAAACAGCATTTTTATCCCTGACATCAAAAACTAAAGAATGTACTTCAGTATATTCTGAAAGTTCTTTTTCCAGTTCGGTCAGCCGTTCTTCCCGTCTTCCACAAATAATCACTTTATAATGGTTACGAGCAAATATTTGTGCTGTTGCTTTACCAATTCCGCTTGTAGCACCCGTGATTAAAATTGTTTTTTTCATTCTGTCTGATTTTTTTTTGAGCCACAGATACAAAGACTTTACATACTAAAAAACCTTATCCTCTGTGGCAAATATTTTTTTTGCTTTAAGCGAAATTTAAAATTTTCTTATGCTTTTAAAGTAATTCTTCTCCTCTACTTTCTGCCCAGATGGCAAACCAGTCTTCTTTATCCATTTCCAGTTCTACAGCTTTCATCAGCGATTGAATCCTGGCTACGTTTACAGTTCCTGCAACCGGAATTATTTTTGCCGGATGTTTTAAAATCCATGCCAATAAAAGTGTATCAGAACCTAAATGGTATTTTTCTACAAGAACAGAAAGTAGTTGTTTCAAACGGCGTGTTTGTTTGGTATCTTCTCTAAAAACTGTTCCAAGCGGGTTCCATGCCAGTGGACGAATACCATGTATTTGTGCGTAATCGAAAGTACCATCTGTCATCGGTTCAAAATTTGTAGCAGAGAACTGTACCGAATGATAACTGACTTCTGTTTTCTGACGAATTAATTCAACTTGCGAATTACTGAAATTTCCAACCCCAAAATCAATAATTTTCCCTTCTGATTTTAGCTTTTCAACGGCCTCAGCAATTTCATCAGCCTGCATCAACGGACTTGGTCTTTGCAGCAGAAAAACATCAATATAATCTGTTCTTAATTTTTTCAGGGATTCTTCTGCAGACCAGATTATGTACTCTTTAGAATGTTCATAATGCCTGATTTTATTATTGCGGTTTTCAGTCACCATCTGAATGCTGCATTTGGTAATTAACTGTAATTTGTCGCGTGAAATTTTACTATTCTGAAGTGCTTTTCCAAACTCGGCTTCAGTGGTATAATCCCCATAAATGTCGGCATGATCAAAAGTGGTAATTTTATTTTCGATACAAAGCTGTATCATACTTTCCATTTCTTTAGGAGACAGATTTTTATCCCACACACCCCAATTCCTGATACCTGAAATTACAGGCGATAATAACGTTTTGCTCATTGTTTTGCTGTATTATTTTTTGTAGTAAAGATGGTTCATTATAGCATATTTACCAAAGTTCTTAAAAATATAAAAATAGATTCACAATTCGTCCTTAAAATTAGGTGTTTGGTCGAATTTTTAACCATTCTTTAACATCTTACTTCTCAAAAAATATTCAATTTGCACTCTCAAAAATCAGGCATAAAAATCAAGAGTTTTAAAAGGTTTTTAAAAATATTTATATGGAAGAAAATACAACGACTTTAGACATTAGAGCGATAAATGAAAAAATTGAAAGAGAAAGTGCTTTTATAGACCTTCTCACAATGGAAATGAACAAAGTTATTGTGGGCCAGAAACACATGGTCGAGCGTTTATTAATCGGACTTTTAGGACAAGGGCATATTTTGCTGGAAGGAGTTCCTGGTCTGGCTAAAACATTAGCGATAAATACATTGTCTCAGGCAGTACAAGGTTCTTTCAGCCGTATCCAGTTTACTCCGGATTTATTACCTGCCGATGTCATCGGAACCATGATTTACAATATCAAAGCAAACGAATTTTCTATTAAAAAAGGACCAATTTTTGCCAATTTCGTACTTGCCGATGAGATTAACCGTGCTCCTGCAAAAGTTCAGTCTGCTCTTTTGGAGGCGATGCAGGAAAAACAAGTTACTATTGGCGACACGACTTTCAAATTAGATCGTCCTTTTTTGGTTCTTGCAACGCAAAACCCGGTGGAGCAAGAAGGAACATATCAACTTCCTGAAGCTCAGGTTGACCGTTTTATGTTGAAAACTGTAATTGATTATCCAAAAATTGATGAAGAACGTTTTGTAATTCGTCAAAATTTAAAAGGATCTTACGAAAAAGTAAATCCTGTAGTTTCTGTAGAACAAATTCTGCGTGCGCAGGAAGCGGTTCGTGAAGTTTATATGGATGAAAAAATCGAAAAATATATCTTAGATATTATTTTCGCTACGCGTTACCCGGAAAAATACAAATTAGCCGACTTAAAACCACTTATTAGTTTTGGAGCTTCACCTCGTGGAAGTATCAATTTGGCTAATGCTGCAAAATGCTATGCTTTTATCAAACGTCGTGGCTATGTAATTCCAGAAGACGTTCGTGCAGTTGTTCACGATGTGCTTCGCCACAGGGTTGGAATTACTTACGAAGCCGAAGCAGAAAACATCACTTCTGTAGACATTATCAACAAAATCGTAAACGAGATTGAAGTACCTTAAAAATAGTTTTCAGTTTTCAGTCACAGTAAACACATTACAATTAACTGCGACTGAAAACTGCGACTGAAAACTAAAGAAATGGATACAAAAGAGCTTTTAAAAAAAGTACGGAAAATAGAAATCAAAACGAAAAGACTGAGTAATCATATCTTTTCGGGAGAATACCACTCTTCATTTAAAGGACGAGGAATGACGTTTAGCGAAGTGCGCCAATATCAATATGGTGATGATATTCGTAACATCGACTGGAATGTAACCGCACGCTATAACGAGGCTCACGTAAAAGTTTTTGAAGAAGAACGCGAATTGACCATGGTTTTAATGGTCGATATTTCGGGCTCTGAAGGCTTTGGTTCAAAAAGTCAGTTTAAAAAAGATATCGTAACGGAAATTGCGGCAACGATGGCTTTTTCGGCTACACAAAATAACGATAAGATTGGCTTAATATTGTTTTCTGATAATGTCGAATTGTACATTCCGCCAAAGAAAGGCCGATCTCATGTTTTGAGAATTATTCGTGAATTGATCGAATTTGAACCAAAAAGCCAGAAAACAGATATAGCCCAAGCTTTAAAGTTTCTTTCAGGAACACAAAAAAAGAAAGCAATTGTTTTTATGATTTCAGATTTTATGTCTGAAAATTATGAGCACACTTTAAAAATTGCTTCTAAAAAACATGACATAACAGGTGTTCGGGTTTACGATATACGTGAAGAAAAAATCCCAAATTTAGGAATGGTAACAATGCTTGATGCCGAAACCGGAAAAATTCAGCTCGTAGATACCGGTTCTAAAAAAGTCCGAATGAATTACGAAAAGCATTATCAGGAAAGGGTAAATTATTTCAAGGAAATTTTCAGTAAATCTGGTGCTGGTGTCGTAAATACAAGAGTCGACGAAAATTACGTGACTAAATTACTGGGGTATTTTAAATCGAGATAATTTAGATTATCAGACATATTAGATTATTAGAATATTAGATTAATTTGAAGAATAATCATAAAAAAATCGCTTAAGCTAAATCCGTTTAAGCATTCATTTTAGACTAAAATCTGAAATCAAAAACCAAATGAAATTAAAATTTTACATATTTCTATTTTTACTTTCTTCAGCTGTTTTTGCACAAAGCAAGCAGATTGAAACCAGTATTGATACTACAAAAAATAAAATTGGTGCCGAGTTTAAGCTAACACTTAAAACAGTAGTAAGCTCAAAATCTAAAGTTGTATTTCCTGCTCTAAAAAACATTGGTGCTTTAGAAGTTATTCAATCGTACCCAATTGACACCGTTAAAAAAGACGGTACTTATGAACTGATTAAAAAATATGGTTTAACACAATTTGATTCCGGAAGATATGTCATTCCGCCTGTTAAGATTCTGATTGATAAAAAACCTCATTTAAGTGAGCCGGTTTCTGTTGAAGTTGCCAGCATAAAAGTCGACACCCTACAACAAAAAATGTATGACATCAAAGATATTTCTACAGTAGAAAGTGGTATTGGAGAATGGTGGATTTATCTTTTGATTGTAATTCTAATTATAGCAATTGGTGCTTTTGTTTATTGGTACATGAAAAAACACCAAAAGAAAAAAATTGAAGAGGAAGTGTATAAAACACCAATCGAAAAAGCAACAAGCCTCTTAAACGTGTTAGAGAAAAAAGAACTCTGGCAAAAAGGTGAAATAAAAGAATATTATAGTGAATTGACTGATATTGCGCGAAATTATATTGAAGAAGCAATTCAGATTCCGGCTATGGAAAGTACAACTTCCGAACTGATTCAGGGACTTAAAACGGCTTCTACCAAAAAGAAAATGAGCCTGACTCCTGAAACTGTTGAGAATTTAGAACGCGTTTTAAGACAAGCAGATTTAGTAAAATTTGCAAAATCAAAACCACTAGAATTTGAAATTACAGAAGATAGAAATAAGATTCAGAAAGCAATTTTAACGCTTGACAGCGCTATCCCGACAGAAGTTCCTGCTGAAGAAGAAGATTTACTTCTTAATGAAGCACAAAAACAAAAACAAATCAAGCTTCAGTTAAAGAAACAAAAAAACAAACGTATTGCAATTGCAGTGGGTACAGTAGTGTTTTTAATAACTGCCACTACAACTTATTTTATCGTTACAAAAGGTTTCAAGTTTGTAAAAGATAATGTCATTGGACATCCAACGAAGGAATTACTGGAAGGAGAATGGATAAAAAGCGAGTATGGTAATCCGGGTATTTTAGTTGAAACTCCAAAAGTTTTAAAACGATTAGACACTCAAAAAGTACTGCCAAAACAAGCAATGGCACTAATTAAAGAAATGCAGCTTTTTGGATACGGAAGCTTACTGGATAACTTTTACATTACGGTTTCTACAGCAAAATTCAAAGCCGAAACAGAAATAGATTTGTCAAAAGCACTTGAGGGTAATTTAAAAATTATCGAAAGCCAGGGAGCCAGAAATATGATTGTCAAACAGGAAGATTTTGAAACCAAAGAAGGAATTACAGGTATAAAAGGTTATGGAACATTCACACTCATTAATGACACTCTGAAATCGAGCACTAAAATTTACTATGAAGTCCTGATGTTTAAACAAGATGGCGGATTGCAGCAAATTGCTATATTCCATGAAGAAGGAGACACTTACGCTAATGATATTTCGGATCGAATTTTAAATTCTGTTGAACTTAAAAGAGCGAGCAACTAATGGAAAAAATAACTTTTTTAAATCCGGAATTTTTTTGGCTGTTTTTACTAATCCCAATTGCAATAGGATGGTTTTTCTGGAAACGCAATCAGCAATCGGCTACCTTAAAAATGAGTTCAACTCAGGGTTTTAAAAACAGCGAATCCCTATTGACAAGATTAAAACCGTGCTTATATGTCTTCAGAATTATTGCATTAAGTTCTCTCATTATTGCTTTAGCAAGACCAAGAACAGTGGATATCAGCAATGAAACTAAAACGACAAAAGGAATTGATATTGTAATGGCAATGGACGTTTCGGGGAGTATGCTGGCAAAAGATTTAAAGCCAAATCGTATGGAGGCTTTAAAAAGAGTAGCTGCAGATTTTGTCAGTGAAAGACCAAATGACAGAATCGGGCTGGTTTTGTATGCACAGGAAGCTTATACCAAAACACCTGTAACAAGTGACAAAGCCATTATTTTGGAAGCTATTAAAGAAATCAAATACGACAATGTATTAAAAGACGGTACGGGGATTGGAATGGGTTTGGCAACTGCCGTAAACCGACTTAAAGACAGCAAAGCAAAAAGCAGGGTGATTATCCTTTTGACCGATGGGGTAAATAATGCCGGTTTTATTGAGCCTGAAACAGCTTCAGACATTGCAAAACAATACGGAATAAAAGTATACACCATTGCAATCGGAACTAACGGAATGGCCGAATTTCCTTATGCATACGCTCCAAATGGCGGATTTTTATTCAAAATGCAAAAAGTGGAAATTGACGAACAGTTATTGAGAAGTATCGCCAGAAAAACAGAAGGAACTTATTTCAGAGCAACTAGTAATGACAAATTAGCTGAAATATACAATTCAATCAACAAACTTGAAACAACGGAGATTCAGGAATTAAAATTCTACGATTATGATGAAAAATACAGGATTTTTGTACTCCTCTCAGGATTTTTATTGCTTTTGGAAGTTGGTTTAAGAAATACGGTTTACAGAAGCTTCATTTGATTTTCAAATCAAAAAAATTCAATTTTTAAATTCCAAATCCCAACTTGGAATTATGAATTTAAAATTTGGGAATTAATTTAGTACGAAAGCAAAATTTGGAATTTGGAATTTATCTCAAAAAACTAGTGAGATTGGAATTTTAAAATATTTATGGAATTAGACGAAAAAAAATATTTATATCTATTATTTCTCATCCCGATTGTGGTATGTGTTTTTCTTTTTAATATGTATTGGAAAAGAAAAAAGCAACGTGAATTTGGTGATTTGGAAATGGTAAAAAAACTAAGCCCGGAACGCTCTGTTTTTAAACCGGTCTTAAAATTAATAGTGTTTCTTCTGGGCTTAACCTGTCTGATTATCGGTTTGGTAAATCCAAAAATCGGAACTAAAATGGAAACCGTTAAACGAGAAGGAATTGATATTGTTTTTGCTGTTGACGTTTCAAAAAGTATGTTAGCAGAAGATGTGGCGCCAAGTCGTTTAGAAAAAAGTAAGCAATTGGTTTCACAAATTATCAATCAGTTAGGGAGCGACAGGATCGGAATTGTAGCCTATGCGGGAAGTGCTTTCCCGGTTCTGCCGATTACAACAGATTACAGTGTTGCCAAAATGTTCCTCCAGAGTATGAATCCCGGAATGGTATCATCACAGGGAACCTCTCTTGACGAAGCAATCAAATTATCTGCCACTTATTTTGATGAAAAAAGTAAAACCAGCAAACTGTTAATCCTGATTTCTGACGGTGAAGACCACTCCGAAGGAGCTGAAATTGCTGCAGAAGAAGCCAATAAAATTGGTATGAAAATCATTACCATTGGTATCGGAACTGAAAAAGGTGCTACAATTCCGTTAAAAGAAAATGGTGTAGTAAGAAGCTATCAGCAGGACCAAAACGGTGAAACTGTTATTACCAAATTAAATCAGGAGGGTTTAAAAGCTATTGCAAAAGCAACAAAAGGCGGATATGTTTACGGCGGAAGCACAAAAGAAGTACTGGAATACATAAAAAATGCTTTAAATAATATTCAGAAAACAGAGTTTGAAGCCACACAAATGGCCGAATTCCAATCGCAATTTCAGTGGTTTTTAGGTTTTGCCTTTCTACTGTTGTTTTTGGATATTTTTCTGTTGGAAAGAAAAACAAACTGGATAAACGAGTTGAATTTATTTAACGAAAAGAAATAATTGTTTCACATACACACGGAAACAAAAAACAATAACAGAATGAAAAATTTACTTCTTTATATTTTACTAACCTTTTCTTTGGCACTTACGGCTCAGGAAAAAGACAAAACATTGCCACAAGCCAATGAAGAATATAAACAGAATAAATTTGTTGATGCTGAGGCAGATTACAGAATTTCTCAATCAAAATTCCCTAAAAAAGCTACGGCATCTTATAATTTAGGAAATACTATTTATAAACAAAATCAGGCATCAGAAGCAAAATATGCTTATGCAAAAGCGATTAAAAATGCCAAAACGAGACCTGAGAAACATAAAGCTTTCCATAATTTAGGAAACGTTTTTATGAAAGAGAAAGATTATTCTCAGGCTGTCGAAGCTTATAAAAATGCATTGCGCAATGATCCGACTGATGATGAGACACGTTACAATTATGCTTTGGCTAAACAAAAACTAAAAGAAAACCCTCCTAAAAACGATCAAAACAAAGACAAAAACAAAGACAAAAACAAGGATAAAAAAGACGACAAAAAAGACGGCGACAATAAAGACAAAAAAGACGGGAAGGACGATCAGAAAAAAGACGATAAAGGCGATAACAAAGACAAAAAAGACGGTAAAAACGATCCGAAAAAAGAGGACAAATCAAACAATAACGGAGAGCCAAAACCTATGCCTGGAGGAATTTCCAAAGATCGTGTCCAGAATTTACTAGATGCTGTAAACAATGAAGAAAAGAAAATTCAGGATAGAGTAAATGCTCAAAAAGTAAAGGGAAGCCCTAGAAAAGCAGAAAAAGACTGGTAAAATACTTTTCTTTAAAACAATATGTCACCCTGAGCGAAGTCGAAGGCTCATAACATAAGTAGGCTTCGACTCCGCTCAGCCTGACAAAATAACATGAATTTTAATTTAAAAACATTCAAAAAACGATCAAACAAGTAATGAAAAGATATTTAATTCTATTACTATTTACTTTTCAGGGGCTTATGGCTCAGGTTCAGTTTGAAGCCAGAGTAAGCAAGAATACACTTGGGGTTAATGAGAGACTCCGTATTGACTTTATCATGAATGTTGACGGTGATAACTTTGATCAGCCTTCTTTTGACGGCTTCAGGATTGTTGCCGGACCAAGTCAGCAAATAAGCCAGTCATGGGTTAATGGCCGAAGCTCATTTCAAAAAATATATTCCTATTTTTTGCTGCCTGTGCAAAAAGGAACTTTTACAATCAAACAGGCTTCAATTGAATACAACGGACAGGTTTACAAAACCTCTCCTATAAAAATAACAGTTACCAATGCTGTGGCTCAGGAAAGGGACCCTAATTATCAGCAACAGCAGCAAGGAGGAGGAAATGAGGTTCTGAATCTTGTAGCAGAAATTTCAAAAACAAATCCATATATAAATCAGCCTATTACGGTGGTTTATAAATTGTATTTCAATGGTATTAACGTAACCGGTTTTAAAGAGCTGGCAAAACCAAAATACAAAGACTTCTGGAATCAGAACATTGACATCAAACAACTGCAGGTTGAAGAAGGAATGTTCAAAGGAGAACGTTGTTATTTTGTGGTGCTTAAAAAAACGATTTTATACCCTCAAAAATCAGGCAATCTTACTATTGAACCACTTTCTTTAGACATCGGGATTCAGGTACCTAGAGGCCGTAACATGTTTGGTCAGATCGTATTTGATGACGGAAACAAAACCGTTTCTGCAGGCGCCAAAACAATTAATGTAAAAGCGCTTCCGGAAGCAAGTAAGCCAATTGGTTTTACTGGAGCTGTTGGTAAGTTTGATTTTAAAGTTACCCCTTCAAAAACTACTTTAAAAAGTGGTGAGAGCCTTGATTTAATTGTTAGCGCAGCCGGAACAGGTAATATGAAATTGTTTACGTTACCAAAACCTGTTGTACCAAATGCATTAGAGATGTATGATCCGGTTCATGATGAACAAGTAAATACGTCACTTGCCGGCATGTCTGGAAAAATTTCTGACAAGTATACTATAATTCCTCAATTTAAAGGAAAATATGCTATAAAACCAATGGAATTCTCTTATTTCGATTTGAATTCCGGAAGCTATAAAACCGTAACTTCTCCTGAAATCATGATTGATGTTTTAGAAGGACCGGTTCAGGCTGAAGCTACAGCTTCCAGCAATGCATCAAAAAATGTAATTACGAAATCAGAACAGTTTAAATACATCAAGCCAAAAACTGTTTTAGTTTCGACAGCAAAAGATGATTTCTACGGCTCTGATTTATATTACAGCTTATTATTATTGCCTTTCGTGATTCTACCTATTATCGTGATTGCTAAGAAGAAAAAAGAAGCTATTGACAGTGATGTTACCGGTAACCGAATTAAAATGAATAATAAACTGGCTAAGAAATATTTATCTGAAGCCAAAAAGCAGCTTAACAATAAAGAACCGTTTTATATTGCGCTGGAAAAAGCAATGCATAATTTCCTAAAAGCCAAATTACACATTGAAACATCCGAAATGAGCAAAGACAATATCCGCGAATTACTATTATCCCGAAATGCGAATCCTGAAACGGTTCAGAGTTTTATCAATCTGACTGAAAACTGCGAATTTGCACGTTATGCTCCGGCATCGAGCGCTTCAATTCAACAGGATTATGACAAAGCTGTTCTGATTATCTCGGAATTAGAAAAACAAATTGTTTAAACCTAGCCGCAAGTTTGTGAAGGTGAAAAATTAGAAACCAGGAAAATGAAAAATATAGTATATCTCTTTTTATTAATCACGCAGGTTTTCTTTGCTCAGAGCAGCTTTGAAAAAGGAAACGCCTTGTATCAAAAAGGGCAATATCAGGAGGCAGCTCAGGTTTATGAAAGCATTGTTAAAGAAGACAAACAACACTCTGCTGAATTGTATTTTAATTTAGGAAATTGCTACTACAAACTCAATAAAGTCGCACTCTCTATTTATAATTATGAAAAAGCACTTGTACTGAAACCGCATGATGCCGAAACTTTGAACAACCTGAAATTTGCCAAAAAACTAACCATTGATGAAATTAAGGAAGTTCCAAAAGTTGGTTTTGCAAAACTGATTCAGAATTTTACAGGCATTTTTAATTACAACACCTGGGCATGGATTTCGGTAGGAATTGCATTTGCCTTTTTACTGAGCTTTATTGGCTATTATTTTTCACAGCTTACCCTTTCAAAAAGAATCTATTTTATCGGAATGTTTGTTTTGTTATTTGCTTTATTTTTGAGCGTTTCAGCAGGAATAACTGAAAAAGACCACTATAATAACGATCGCCCGGCAATCGTTTTTGCTGAAATGACAGAAGTACGAAGCGAACCTCAGAAAGCGGCATCGAGTATTTTCTTATTACATGAAGGCGCTAAGGTTTACGTAACCGAAAGCCTGGAAAACTGGAAAAAAATCGAATTGACAGATGGCACAGAAGGCTGGATTGATGCTTCTGCTATTAAAGAAGTAAAATAGAGCAATATCATTATAAAAAAAGAGTCCGTTACTATAGTAGAAACGGACTCTTTTTTATACTTAAATTTTATCTTAATCTAAAGATTCTGTTAGTTTTTTGAAAACAGTCTTGGCATTCTTACCTTCGTACAATACAGCATACACGGCATCAATAATAGGTGTTTTGGCTCCATAGCCCTGATTTAATTTATAAGCACTTTTAGCAGCGTAATAACCCTCGGCAACCATACTCATCTCCATCATAGCGCTTTTTACCGTATACCCTTTCCCGATCATATTACCAAACATTCTGTTTCTTGAAAATACGGAATATCCTGTTACCAGTAAATCTCCTAAATAAGCAGAGTCATTGATGTTTCGTTTCATTCTGTGAACTTTCTTGATAAATTTTCGCATCTCACGGATTCCGTTACTCATCAATACAGACTGAAAATTATCACCATAACCCAAACCATGTGCAATACCGGCAGCTATAGCATAAATATTTTTCAGCATAGCCGCATATTCTGTTCCTATGATATCGTCAGAAATTTTAGCTTTTATATAATTACTGGATAGAGATTTTGCAACCGTACAGGCTTTCTCTGGATCACCGCAGGCAATTGTTAAGTATGAAAGTCTTTCTAAAGCAACTTCTTCAGCATGACAAGGCCCTGTAATAACGCCGATATTGTAGTATGGAATATCGTATTGAATATGAAAATGCTCTCCAACAATCAAACTTGTCTCAGGAACAATTCCCTTGATAGCTGAAAAGATAATTTTATTCTCCAGAGAAACTGTTAAATGTTCTAATTCTGCATTTAAAAAAGCAGAAGGAATCGCAAAAATTAAATAATCTGCGTATTCAACTGCTTCATTTATATTGTTTGTTAATTTAAGTTTATTGGTATCAAACTCCACTGAACTTAAATAATTTGGATTGTGTTTATATTTTAAAAGGTGCTCTATCGCTGCATCATTTCGCATATACCACGAAATTTCAGGAAGATTCACACATAACATTTTTGCAATAGCTGTTGCCCAGCTCCCACCACCAATTACTGCAAATTTTAAATTTTGACTCATTATTCAAATAATTTAAGGCAAAAGTACTTAATAATGCAGTAATATCACAAAATGTGATTTAAGAATTTTAAAAACAGGCTTTAAAAACAAGGCTTTTTCTAATGAATTTCAAAAAATTAAAAAATATTTTCTTACCCATACAATAAAAAACAAGCAGTTGCGTTGTAAGTTATTATTAATTAGATTATTAAATGAATTTAGTAAGAATTGAGTTAGTTAGTTTTGTTTTAGTATTTTAAAAAGGCGTTCCTAAAAATTTTAAGAACGCCTTTTTTAATGCAAATCCCCAAATTTAAGCTCCAAATAACAATTTCTATTTCTTGATATTAAATAGACATTTACAACTTCAAATAAAAATTCCAAATTCCAATAATTTAGGTTACTATTGGAATTTGGAATTTAAAAAAAACTTGAAATTTTATTTTTTAATAACTCATTTCTACAATAGATTTTACCTTATCCAGAGTTACCAGTTGATTTTCACCTAAACCTTTCCATCCCCTTTCTTCAAAACGATCTACAATAAAATCTGCTGTTTTGTCGTAGTCATTTGTGTATTGAGAAAGTTTAGTATCCATTCCCATCGTATGGAAAAATTCTACCGTTTTATTAATCGCTTCTTTAGCCACTTCATCATCAGAACCGGTTAAATTAAATATTCGTCTTCCGTATTGTGCCAGCTTTCCTTTTTTAGTTTCAAACATGACATTATACAAACTTGGACCAATAATCGCCAAAGTTCTGGCATGATCAATTCCGTACAAAGCTGTTAATTCATGACCAATCATGTGTGTTGCCCAGTCGCTCGGAACACCTTTTTGAATCAATCCGTTTAGAGCCATCGTACAGCTCCACATAAAATTAGAAGCTAAAGTATAATCCGTTGGATTTTTTACAACTCCAGGACCAACTTCAATTAATGTTTGTAAAATTCCTTCGGCAATTCTATCCTGAAGAAAGGCATCGGTAGGATAAGTTAAATATTGTTCCATTACGTGGGTGTAAGCATCTACAACACCGTTTTCTAATTGTCTTTTTGGTAAAGAAGCAATTACTGTTGGGTCACAAATAGAGAATTGAGGGAATAAGGCGCTTCCACCAGAAGATAATTTTTCCTGAGTAGCTTCAATTGTTACCACATATCCCGAATTCATTTCGCTTCCTGTTGCCGGCAGCGTCAAAACTGTTCCAAACGGCATTGCATTTTCTTTAATTAAAATTCTTTTTTGAAGAATATCAATCGGATCCCCTTCAAAATTGACCGCTGCCGAAATAAATTTTACACCATCAATAACAGATCCGCCACCAACAGCCAGAATAAAATCAATTTTTTCTGCTTTTATAACATCAACAGCTTTCATCAAAGTTTCAAATCTGGGATTTGGTTCGATTCCGCCAAATTCTACAATTTCAAAACCTTTCAGATTATTGATTACCTGATCGTAAATTCCGTTCTTAAAGATACTTCCTCCACCATAAGTCAAAAGAATTTTAGCCTCTTTTGGAACTAAAGCCGAAAGTTTTTCAATTTGTCCTTTACCAAAAACTAAATTCGTCGGATTGTATAATTCAAAATTTAACATCTGCTTATTTTTTTAATTGTGCCATTAATTTTTCAGCTACCAGTTTTGAAGAAGCCGGATTTTGACCTGTAATCAACAAACCGTCTTCTACTGCATAAGGTGCCCAATCAGCTCCTTTTGAATATTTGCCACCATTGGCTTTCAAGACATCTTCTAATAAAAACGGAACCACTTTTGTCAATCCAACACCTTCTTCTTCGGTATTTGAAAATCCGGTAACTTTTTTGTCTTTAACCAAATAAGAACCATCAATTTTTACATTTTTTAATGCTGCGGGTGCGTGACAAACAAAACTTACTGGTTTTTTATGATTGTAAAAAGATTCAATCAAAGCAATAGAGTTTTGATCTACAGCCAAATCCCACATTGGTCCGTGACCACCCGGATAAAACACTGCATCAAAATCTTTCTGATTCACATCTGTAATTTTATGTGTATGTTTTAGTTTTTCCTGTAAAGCTAAATCTGCATCAAAACGTTTCGTGTCTTCCGTAGCAGCACTCGGATCATTACTTTTTGGATCAATTGGCGGCTGACCACCTAAAGGACTTGCAATCTCTACAATATATCCCTGATCTATCAGCGTATAATAAGGAGCAGCAAATTCTTCTGTCCAAAATCCTGTTTTTTCACCTGTATCTCCTAATTTGTCATGGCTCGTAAGCACAAATAATACTTTTTTCATCTGTTTTTTATTTAATTTTTGAGCAGTAGTCGAAATGCTACTTGCTGTAAAAGCGATTATCGCAAATAATGCTATTTTGTTCATTTGATTAATTTTAAACAAATTTACGGCTTATATGGTATTTGTAAAAATAAAATAAACTATGTTTGTTATAAATAATTTTATATCATGGTCAACTTAGAATGGTACAGAACGTTTAAGGCAGTTTATAAAAATGGTAATTTTTCGAATGCCGCAAAAGAGTTATTTATGAGTCAGCCAGCCGTAAGTCAGCAGATTTCCATGCTTGAAGCTCATGTTGGAAACAAATTATTCATTCGAAAATCAAAAGGCGTCGAACCAACTGAATACGCTAAGTTACTGAATAACTTAATAATAGACGCACTCGAAAGGCTGGAAAATGTAGAAACCGGTTTCAGAGCCAAAGCCGAAGATGCTACGCGATTAATTTCTGTTGGTATTTCAAAACATCTGTTCTCCAGTATTGGCAATAGTTTAATTTCAAAATTTGATTTTATTGATTTTACTTTTGCAGATAATGATTCACTTTTTGAATTAGTCGATTCTAAAAAACTTGATTTTGCAATCGTTTCCAAAAAATACGATACATTCGATACTATTTCTGAAACTGTGGCTAAAATTAAACTGGTAATGGTTGCGCCTGTAAATCTAGATATAACCGAATTCCGTCAAAAGTTAAAATCTGACAATTTTACTGAAGCAGAACAATGGCTGAACGAACAAAAATGGTATTCTCATGACGCCAGGATTCCGCATATCAAAGTGTTCTGGCTTCATGCCTTTAATAAAAAAAGACCTTCAATGGTTCCCAACTATATTATTCCATCTGAACATGAAATGCTGGAAATGTTGTCCAGGAATTCCGGAATTGCGATAACGTGGAATTGCAATGCGAGAAAATTTATTCAGCAAAACAAATTGCAATTAGTATGGAACAGTTTTCATGTTCCTGAAGAATATGTTTATTTACTGGCCGCTAAAAACAATAATCTGAAGACTTTTTTTGACACCATCGCAAACGAAGTCAGAATTGCCATGTCTACTTAATCATCAGAAATGATGAATGAAGGTTAAATCCAACAATAATTTGTTAACCAGAACTTCTATGCTATGATAGCTGTCAGGCTGAGCGAAGTCAAAGCCCTATCCTATAAAGCCCTTCGACTCTTCTCACGGTAAAATTCGTTCTTAAATTTCAAAAAATATTGAACTATTAAAGATTCAATAATACCCAATATTTTATGGAATCTAAATCCCTATTTATAAAATTTTTAGTTAAAAAACTTTAAATCTTAAATCGTAGGAAGTACAAAACAATTTTTATATTTGTGTAAATCTTACGCATTTAGAATATGACTAACATTCAAAATATCAGAGTAGCTGTTGATGCAATTGTATTTGGCTACCAGAACAATCAGTTATATGTTCTTTTGATACAACAGAAATTTGGGACAGAAGAATTGTATTGGGCGTTGCCTGGCGGTTTGGTCCAAAATGATGAGGCGCTGCAGGATGCAGTAAAAAGGGAGTTAAAAGAAGAGACCAATGTTACAGTTAATTATTTTGAACAGCTGTTTACTTTTGGTGATGATATAAAACGAGATCCAAGAAACCGTGTAATTTCTGTTGCTTATTTTGCTCTGGTAGATCCATCCAAATTAACCATCAAAGCCGATTCTGATGCTGACCATGCGCAATGGTTTAAAATCAAGGAAGTTCCACCTTTAGCCTTTGATCATAATAATATTCTAAAAAAAGCTATTGAACGTTTAAAAGCAAAGCTCACTTATGAACCCGTCGGATTTGATTTACTGGCAAAAGAATTTCTTTTTTCTGAACTGGAAAATTTATACTGTACAATTTTGGAGAAAGAAATAGACAGACGAAATTTCAGAAAAAAAATATTAAGCTTTGAAATTATCGAAGAAACAGATCAATATGCCCCTTCGAAAAGTGGTCGTCCAGCTAAACTTTTCAAGTTTAACAAATTAAAATACAATAAGTTAACAAAAAAAGGCTTTCACTTCGAAATAAAGTTTGCGTAATTTTTACACAAAATAAATTGTTTATTTAAAATTTAATTCTACATTTGCGTATAATTAACGCAAACAAAAAAACTATGATACTAAATCTCGACCCAAAATTCGCTCCATTTCATAATCAGGAAGAAATTAAATTTCAAAGTTTTACTTTCTCTGGAGGAGAACCCCATATTAAAATCAATCCAGATTTTGATTGTAATCAGAAAATAACAATTACGCATAGATTAAATTCATTCAACGATTTAGGATTATTGTGCATTACAGTTGATGCTTTACGCAGAATGGATGTTAAAATCATCGATCTTTTTATTCCGTATTTTCCAGCGGCAAGACAAGATCGTGTTATGATTCCTGGTGAACCGTTGTCTGTAAAAGTGTATGCTGATATTATTAATGCAATGCAATTAAACAAAGTTTTTGTTTTTGATGCGCACTCAGAAGTTACTCCAGCTTTGTTAAATAATAGTACTGTGATTCCGAATTATACTTTTATAAAAGAAGTTTTAGAAAATATTGGAAATAATGTAAAACTGATTTCTCCAGACGGTGGGGCTTTGAAAAAAATCTACAAAGTTTCTGAGTTTTTAGGTGGTATTGAGGTGGTAGAATGCAGTAAAAGCCGTGATGTAAAAACTGGAAAATTATCTGGTTTTAAAGTTTACGAAGATGATTTGGAAGGAATGGATTGTTTAATTGTAGATGATATCTGCGACGGCGGCGGAACTTTCGTGGGATTGGCTGAAGAATTAAAAAATAAAAATGCTGGCAAATTATACTTAGCGGTAAGCCACGGAATTTTCAATAAAGGTTTTGAAGTTTTAAACTGTTTTGACGGAATCTTTACCACAAATTCTTTTAAAGATTTTGAAGGAGAAAGCGTTCAAGTAATTGGATTGGATCAATTACTTTAAATGTTTCAAGTTAAAAACAGTTTTCAAGTCCAGCGAAAAACCTGAAACTTTAAACTTGAAACAAAAACACTAACAAAATGAAATACAATATAGAAAATGTAGTTCCAGAAAGTAAATTTTTATTTTTCTGGGGACATCAACCCGATAAAAACGGAAAAATTACCAAAACCTGTTTCAGTCAATGGTGGTTAAGTCCTTTTAAAGTAGAAAAAGTAACTTACAAAACTGCCGAACACTGGATGATGTCCAAAAAAGCAGAATTGTTTCAAGATCAGGAAATTTTAGAAAAAATTCTTGAAGCCGATTCTCCCGCTGAAGCTAAGAAACTAGGTCGTGAAGTGAGAAATTATAATGACAAAGTTTGGTTAGAAAACCGATATGAAATTGTAAAACAAGGAAACTATCACAAATTCAGTCAAAATGCTGATTTGAAAACTTTCTTACTAAACACTAAAGAGCGAGTTATTGTTGAGGCGAGCCCCGTAGATCCAATTTGGGGAATCGGAATGGCAAGTGATCACAAAGATGTTCTAAACCCGAAAGCCTGGAAAGGTTTGAATCTTTTAGGTTTTGCTTTGATGGAAGTTAGGGATGAATTAAAATAATTTGATTACAAAATGAAAGACATTCAATATATAAAAGGCGATGCTACATCTCCTGAAGGGGCAGAAAATAAGATAATTGTTCACGTTTGCAACGATATTGGTGCATGGGGAAAAGGATTTGTAATGGCAATTTCAAAAAGATGGAAAACACCTGAAAAAAGTTATCGTGAATGGTTCAAATCTAAAAATGATTTTGAATTAGGGAAAGTGCAGTTTGTTCAGGTTGAAGAAGATTTATGGGTAGCAAATTTAATTGGTCAGCATAAAATCAATAAGGATGAAAACGGGGGAGCTCCAATTCGATACAATGCTATTGAAGAAGGCTTAAATGCAGTTTCTGATTTTGCTAAAACAAACAATGCATCAGTTCATATGCCTAGAATTGGATGCGGATTAGCTGGCGGAAAATGGGAAATGATTGAACCAATCATTCTTAAAAAGCTGGCCGATCAGGATATAAAAGTTGTGGTTTATGATTTTTAAATCCAGAATAAAAATTAATTAAGATGAATGAAAAAACAGCAAAGAGCGTCAGCAAATTTCTAAGTCTAATGCTCAGACATTCGCCAGAAACGATCGGACTAAAATTAGACGAAAACGGCTGGGCAGATGTCAATGAATTAATAGAAAAATGTAATAAAAAAGGAAGTCACAATCAGATGACGGCTGAACTTTTGGACTACGTTGTAGAAAATAACGATAAAAAGCGTTTCGCTTATAACGAAGATAAAACCAAAATCAGAGCAAGCCAGGGACATTCCATTTCGGTTGAATTGAATTTAGCTGAAACAGAACCTTTAGAATATCTGTATCACGGAACTGTTGGAAAATTCATCGAAAACATTCAGAAAGAAGGCTTGAAAAAAATGAGCCGTCAGCACGTACATCTTTCCAAAGACAAAGAAACCGCAACAAAGGTTGGAAGTAGAAGAGGTGTTCCTCAGATTTTAACTGTTAGAAGCGGCGCTATGTTTAGAGACGGATTTAAATTTTATTTGTCTGAAAATAATGTTTGGCTGACAGATGAAGTTCCGGCAAAGTATATCGAATTTAAATCATGAAAAGAACCTTAGTTTTTGGAGATATTCACGGCGGATTAAAAGCTTTAATTCAGTTATTGGAAAGAATTAATTATTCAGAAAACGACCGATTTGTTTTTCTGGGAGATTATGTTGACGGCTGGAGCGAATCGAAACAATTGATTGATTTTCTTATTGAATTATCCCGAAAACAAGAATGCATTTTTATAAAAGGAAATCATGATGCTTGGTGTCAGGAATGGTTAGAAAAAGATATCATAAATGATATTTGGTTCTTGCACGGAGGAAAATCGACTATAGAAAGTTATGCAGGAATTGAACTTTCAGAAAAAGAAAAGCATCGTCTTTTTTTCAATTCGATGAAAGATTATTTTGTAGACGAAAACAATAATTTGTTCATTCACGCTGGTTTTTCATCGATGCACGGTCCAGAAAAAGAACATTACAAAACTAATTATTCATGGGATAGAACGCTTTGGGAAATGGCTTTGACGATGGACAAACGAATCCAGAAAGATTCACTTTCTTATCCAAAACGATTACTGCTTTTTAATGAACTTTATATCGGTCATACGCCAACACTTCATTATGATGTCGAAATCCCGATGCAAGGATGTAATGTTTGGAATATTGATACTGGAGCAGGTTTTTATGGAAAATTAAGCTGTATAGAAGTTGAAACGAAAGAATTTTGGCAGAGTGATGTCGTTCAGACATTTTATCCTAACGAAAAAGGAAGAAATAAGTAAAAAATGAAAAACACAATAGAATCTGGTTTATTTGGATTAGCGGTTGGCGATGCTTTGGGCGTTCCAGTCGAATTTAAGTCCAGAGCTTATTTAAAAGAAAATCCAGTTACTGAAATGTTTGGCTTTGGAACACATCATCAACCAATTGGAACTTGGAGCGACGATAGTTCTCTTGCTTTTTGTTTAGCAGAAAGTTTGTGTGCAGGTTATGATTTAAATGATATCGCTAGAAATTTCGTAAAGTGGTATAGCGCAGAAATGTGGACGCCGCATGGACGAGTTTTCGATATTGGAATAGCGACTACTCATGCGATTCACAATATAGCTAAAGGACATCAGCCTGATTTATGTGGAGGATTTTCTGAAAGTGATAACGGAAATGGTTCATTAATGCGTATTTTGCCATTGGTTTTTTATCTTCAAAAAGAAAATGATATTGAAGTTATTTACCAAAAAGTAAAAGAAGTTTCGTCTATTACGCACGCACATTTCAGATCGGTATTTGCTTGTTTTATTTACGTAATATCACTAGTGTCCACTTAAAATAAGTTAAAAACCAGCTGGTTAGTATTATGTTCATTGATATTATTGTAATCTGATTTCATAAGTAGTTCATTTATAAATGTTTTATCGAGTAATGATGCGG